>NZ_JAAKVR010000005.1:0-224727 GCF_049175755.1 Aeromonas sp. 600282
TCAAATTGGAATTCCTCCAAATTCCTCCATGATTTAATTCAAAGCCCCCTACCCAGGGGGCTTTGTTTTGGCTGAGCGCCCATCCTGCCAGAGCCCACCAGTCGCGCTACAGGCCACCCTCGGCCAACCCTTCGCCCATCACACTCCCGAGATCCTTCACGCGCACCTGCGAGCATGAGCGGAGCCTCGAAAGGCCCTTCAACACCCAGCGCGCGCAATCGGGACCCCGCCTCGCCTGCGCGCTTGATGTGTGGAAAATCATGCAGGTGAACGACGGGGGACGGGGAGAGGCTCCCCGCGCCAGCATTGGTCGCGTGTGGGGATACTGTTCCACTTTGTGATCCTTCGTAATCCTTCAGATCCTTTCAGGCTTGAATGGGAGATCATCGCTAGGTGTGGCATCGTAGCGTTTCGCCTCTTCATTGACCCCAAAATGTGATCTTCACTGTAAAAATTAAAAAATTCAACGTAGTAGAGATAACTTCTCATTCGCCAAGTATGTCGGTTGTCTAGAATTGGTTGAACTAACTTGGTTCCAAACGATACGGCATTGTTTCCTCTGCAATCAGATTAAAACAACATGCTGTGAGCTGAGGTTGGTATTTTTCAATGAAAGGTGCACTTTATGAAATATGCCCCAATAGCATTAGTCACTGTAGTAGTGTTGTCTGGATGTACTTCGATATCGACAAAAAATATTGAAGCATTTGGTGTGGCTACTGCAGATGTTACGAGTAAGATTGATGCGGTAATCCGTGATTACAACCAAGCCAATGTTAATGATCAATTGGTAATTATGGCTCAATCAAATCAGAAGTTTGTTAAATCTGACATGGATCCAATAAAAAAAATAATAATTAGGGATTCTGATAAAAAGGGTTTTTCTTTATATAGGGCGAATGATGCACTAGGGAAGTATGCCGCGGCACTGACTGCTTTATCTAATGCAGGATCATATGAAGAGTTAGCCCTAGCCGGTGTGAATCTATCTAAATCACTGAAAGAAATGAATGAGCAGTATAAAGTGCTGAACAATACCAATGATAATCTCATGAGTGATGAAAATAGCGGAAAAATAAGTCGTGTCATTACAGAAATATCATCCTACTATGTCGAGTACAAAAGAGCCAAGGCTCTTAAAGAAGTTATTGTGTCAGCAAATCCTGCGATACAAAAAATTGGTAAAATTATTAGCAATGAACTTCTGAAAGGGGTGATTGAAGAGCGTTTGTACACAATGAAGGGTAACGAGCTGGCAGGGTACTTTGATGATTATAACGCCAAAGTAGATAGTCTGTCTTTTTCACAAAAGAAAAAAGCACTGGATGATATTTATGGTAAATATATTGTTATGGAGTCAACAACAGCAACAGTAATTCAAGCGGAGAAAGCTATCTTGTCAGTAACACAAGCCCACAACGAATTTGCTGTCGAGCTTGAAAATGGCAACTTTGATAGTGAATCTATTTCTAACGCTATTCAAAACATAAAGACTGTGCATAAAAACTTTGATGATTTAGAAGAGCTTATGAGTAGTTGTGAAACAGAAATCATTGCAGACAAAGAAAAAGGCATTATCTGCAAATAGAAACACGACGCTAATTAATATAGGAGGTGGGTTATGTCTATACTTTCTGAATCGAACAAGGCGATTAATGCATTGAATGAGCTTTTCCCATTGCTTAAGAGTGGTGCTCAGCGAGATAAATACCTATCGGAACGAAAAAAATTAAATGATCAAGCATCAGAGTTAGCACATAAAAGTTTGATCAATTATGGGCCTGAGTTAAATAATGCGATAGATGCATTGACTAAGGTCACAGAGTCAGCGAATAAAGCAAAAAAATCAATTGAGGAAACTGGGGGAAATATCAACAAAGTGGCAGATACAATTGATAAAATTGCAGCGGCTGTAGCTGCACTCGCAAGCTTTATTGCTATTTTGTAGAAAGCTAATAGCAAAAATAGAGTGATAGCCGAATACAGCTTGGTATACGGAATTATTAGACTACAACGTTCAGTTCTGAAAAATGTTTGATTTTTTATTTATTTTTAGTTCCATAAGTCTTGATAATAAAGGTGGACATCATGGAAAAAGAAATTGCAATAATTACACTACATGGAATGGGTGACTATAAGCATGATTATTATGAGGAACTAAAAGGTGAGCTCGCCAAAAAACTAGATACTGACTGGCAGAAGGTTGTCTTTGAGGCAGTACAATATCAGCCAATACTACAAAATAATCAAAATAAAATTTGGGAAGAAATGAATGCCGCTTATCAGTTAGATGGATCTATACTAAGGCGCTTTCTACTATTTGGTTTCTCTGATGCGGGTTCATTAGAGTATAGCGCTAGATCTAGCGCAAGTGACCAGTATATTCAAGTTCAAAAAGAAATTATGCAGGCATTGGATAATGTATATTTTCAGCTTGATGGGAAAAATAAACCTGTAATAATCATTGCGCAATCGCTTGGGTGTCAAGTTATATCAAATTACATTTGGGATGCAAGAAATGGAACGGGTATATTTAAAAGTCTTGAGCCAGACGCATCTGGCGAAATAAAGGAATTTAGACGTCTCAAAAGCTGCGTTCAGTTATTAACTACTGGGTGTAATATTCCAATGTTTGTCGGTGGCCTTAATCCTATTAAAGCAATTGAAAAACCAAATGATAAGTTCACCTGGGTTAACTACTTCGATAAAAACGATGTTCTCGGCTGGCCGCTATCGCCACTAAGTGACTCATACAAGGCTCTGGTGAAAGATTATGAAATTAACGTTGGCGGTATTTTCTCTAGCTGGAACCCATGGAGTCATGGACAATATTGGACAGATAAGGATGTCATTGATCCGCTAGTTCAAAAAATCCGTAGTTATATGAAATAGCATGACCGGTGCTTCTAGTATGAAGTTACGGGTTTAGCGTGGTTCAGTCGGGTTACCCGGCGCTATCCAGAGGGTGCGGCCAGTGCAGGCAAAACGGATGGTACCGCTCTGGTCGATGTTCACCGACACCAGGATATCCACAAGGTGGCCTTTGCCCACGGGGCGGCCATCGATTGAAAGCAGGCGGAGCATAGGTTGGGATGGGGGTCGTTTAGCCATTGGCTTGGGGACTTTCTGGTGGCCGGGAATGGCCTGGGGTAGGGAAGGGAGCCCTACCCGCTCCAGCCGGAAAACCCGGCGCATCATGGCGATGGCCACCCCTCTAATATGCGGCGGTTGCTGTTGCAGCCATTCAAGCATCTGCTCAGGCGGCCATGCCGTGGGGCCCCATCCGGTAAATCTGACCATCCAGTTCCTCGAATTGCGGCGCCGTCAGTGGTTTGTAGGTATAGGGCGTGTCGGGGAGTTAGCCCTGCAGGGCTTCCTGCTTGAAAAATAGGTCAGTCAAACTCTACCTCGCTCATCAGTTCGTCAAACAACGGGCTTTCCACTTCGTGTCGCTCTGCCCAGTCTAATTTATCAAGCACTCTCCAGAGTTCACATCGATATGGATTGGGCAGCGCGGAGATCCACTGATGGCATGCGGCAAATCCGCAAGTGTTGAACAGCTCGTAGCAATCCATCACTAGCGTCGGCCAATACTCATCATCGGGAGGAATAGTGTCGGGCTGTTCGTCCGGATCTGGAACACCGACCATGGCACGCAGCCATTCCAGCTCGATAAGTGGGTCGTCATTGCCCGATGGTGTCAAGCGGCTCGATTGCACTTGGCCGTTCTCCAGCCAGAGAGTGAAACCGTCTGCAGTAACATTGGCACCAGCCCGCAAACGCTCGATGGAGAAGGGCGATAATCCCCATTGTTCCCTCATGATCTGGTCTGCGAAGGCATCAGGATCCGGCCGCGTACAGTTATTGTCAGAGCTCCAAGGTGCCGGGCTGTCGCCCGTCATAACCCCAACCCCCCTCGCTGCAACCTCGGCGGCTTTCCTGGCTTCATGGGTGCCGGCGGGCACAATTTCCCACCCTTGCAGGCGGGTCTTGATGCCCAGGCGAGCGGAGGTAATGCCCATCAGACGTTTGATGTCTTCACCATAGCTGTTGGCCTGCTCTTCGATAAGGTGGGCCAGCTTGATGGGGTGTTCGGCACGGGTGGCCAGTGCACCGCCCATGGCGTGTAGGTAGCAGCGAAAGATGCCGTTATCTGCGGCAAAGCGGGCGGCCTCAAAGCGTGGGTCTTGTAGCACGGGCTTGGGTGGGCCAACCAGTTCGGCATTTTTCTTGGCGTTGCTGATACGGCGCAGCTCGCGCCATACCCCGACCGGAGCGCCTCCGATCTGCTGGAAGGTGCGAATGCCCCACCAACTGGCCCAGGCCACGGCATGCAGGGCGCCCTCATCGGCGGCGGTGCCGGCCTCTTCGTCATCGTCCAGGTAGGCGCCGTCGATGTTCTTGGCAATGTATTTGGCGATATAGCCCGCGGCATCCCCCTTGGCCGGGTCTATCTCTTTCCAGTCAAAGCGGGGAGTAAAGTCGGTAAAGGGTGGGGCGCCCTTGATATCCCGTACCAGCTCGTCATGGTCATCGGTCAGGGCATAGCGTTGCAGGATGCCGATCACCCGGTTGCGATCTTCCGGGCGCATAAATAGCAGCAGATGCCAGTGCGGGGTGCCGTCATGGTGAGCCTCGCAAACACGAAATCCATAAACGGGGGCGTTCCACCGTTTGAGAGCGGCTCGGGCACGGCTCCAGAGCCTGGCCAGATAGACGCAGGTTTCCCGCGGCGTGGCCCCTTGATATCGCTTGTTCTCTACCGCTTTGCCGTTGTGCTTTTGTGTCCAGGCATGAAAGCGGCTAGGGGCTGTCCAGGTGAAGAAGACCCCCACATGACCCTGCTCCTCGGCATAGTCATTGAACCCCCGAGCACGCACCATCATTTCGTTGCGGCGGTTCACCGGGTTGGCGTTGCTGGCCTCCCAGCAATCCTTCATCGACACGACCAGGTCATAACGCTCGTTCACCACTTCCGACTCGGCCAGCCAGCGCATCATGGCCCGCTTGCGTTCGCGCACCACCTTCATGGTGGCGTTCGATACATAAGCAGATACGCCCTTGCGCACTTTGCCGAGCAGAATGTTGATATGCTCTTGCAGTCTGTCCCAGCAGCGGTTGACGCGCTTTTCCCACCACTTGGCAGAGAGCAGGCGCACCAGCACGCTCAGGATCCAGTTATCCCGCATCTCGTCGGTTTTGAACTTCGGCAGCTCGCCGATAAATCCCCACTGGTCGGCAGGCTGGCGCATCAGCTCCCAGGTCTGCAGCAGATCCGCTTCGGCACCTTCTTTGATGCTCTGTTCGATGTGCTTGTAAATGGCTGCGGTCTGGTTGGCAAACTGGTGGGCAATCTGTTTGCGGCCGGAGTCATCGCGCATCTGTTTTGGATCGACCGGGATGGTCTGGAGCTGCATCCGCACCCACTTGGTTCGCTCCCTCAACCAGATGTTGGCGGAGCGGCAATGGGTAAAGCTGCAATCCTTGCGGCGGCGGATGTACTGCTTGAACAGGTTCTTGGTCAACTCGGTGGAGAGCCCATCGAGCAGTTGCATGGCCCAGATCAGGTCGTACTGGCCGCGGTCACCAGCAAAAGCGGCGTCAAAGTTGACGCCGGGCAGAGAGTTGCAAAGGGTATCGATGCGCTGCCGCAGTGTTCTTTTCGACAGCGGCAGGCGTTTGGTCTTGCTGGTCATGCAGAGAGATAACCGGATAGCTGTTTGATGCGGAACTGGCAGCCACGAACGCTCATTTGGGCATGCTCTTTTAATCGGCGGGCGGCCGCACATTGGCGTAGCAACTGTTTGATGCTGGCGTGGGGGCGGGCAGGTAGTCGGCGCGCATGGGCCAGCTCTCGCTGATAAAGACGCAGCCGTGCCGCGTCTTCCCGGTAGGTGGCTTGCCAGCGATCTTGCAGGAGCGTGAGCTCCCATTGCAGTCCATGGCTCATTTGATGATCTCCCCCTGTCCATGCAGTGGTGCGCACTCGGCCCACCACTCGGCAATTTCCCGGGCTAGTGCCAACTCCAGATTTGCAGCGGCCAACCAGTAGACGGTGCGCATTGCACCAAGCGCCAGCAGCTCGGCCACCTGATCCCGGTTGCCTCTGGCATCGCTGCCCGCAGCGATAAACTCGGCACGGGCGGCAAACCAATGGGTGGTTAGCTGGCTGACCGGTGTGGTGGGTTGCATATGTGCAGGGCCGGCTTCGCTCTGCTCTTGTTGGGCGTCCAGCTCAAACAGTTCGAAGTTGCTCATCGCATGCCTCATCTATTGCCTGAAAGTCCGGCGCATCGATGGCGATATGGCCCGCCTCGATGCGGATTGAGATACCGAGTTCACCACCACAGCAGAGCGGGGCTGTCGGCAGCAGTTTCGGTTCGTTCTGGGCCAGCCACTCTTTCAGGCTGGCCAGGGTGAACAGCGTGGTACTCATGCCTCATCCCCCATCACCAAATCGTCATCGAGCAGATCCGCAGGCTTGCTGGTCACCACCAGTTGCACCTGGATGTATTCATTCCCCGAGTAGAGTGCGCCTAGGGCGATGCGGTTATCCTCGGCGCGTGCGGTAAACATCTCGGCTAGCAGACCCTCGATCACCTTGGGTGCTTGGTTGGCAATCTTGATGGCATCACTCATGGGCGGGTCCTCCGGTTGAGGTGGTGAAACAACTGGTGCCAGCGCAATGACTGCTGCGCCTGGACTAACAGGGATTTGCCCTCTGACCCCCGATAGGTAAAAGAAGCAGGGCGAGCTTTGGCGGTCAGCCGCTGCTGAAGGCGCGGCAACTCTGCCAGCGCCTCCTGTTGGGATATGGGGTGGAAGATCTGCCTCATGGCTGCACCTCCGGTGTGGCGATGCCAGTCAGTAGCCAGTCGATGTGCCGTTTCAGCTCCGGGTGGTTGGCAATCAGCAGGAACAAACCGCCGCCAATCTCGCGGTACCCCAACTCGTAGTTCTTGAGCGTGGTGGGCGGAATACCCAGCAGATCGGCAAACTTCGGGCGGCTCAATTTCAGCTGTTCCCGCAACTGGCGCAGGCGTTTGGCGGCATGGTGGTTGAGCAGATTGATTTGGGTTGGCTGTGCGGTCATGGGTCAGGCTCCTTGTTGAGGTGTGCAGGGGTTGATGCGGCTGAACAGAGAAGCCCAAGCCAAGGCGGTGGAACGCTCGAGCAGCGCCACACCGTCCGGGTGTTGGCTCAGACGGGCGCCATATCGGCCCGTCAGCTTGCGTTGCTGGATGCGAAGGTTGCGCAGTGCGCAGGGGATCGCTAAAGTTGCCATGTCGACTTCCTCATACGTTGTTGATAAAGGCCCGCTTGGAGTTGCAGCTCCGTTAAGCGGGCTTTTTAGTGCCCGATTGCTCTCGGGCCTTCTTGGTCAATCTGGCCAGCGACATTCACCGCATGATCCAGTTGCCGGCGTTTGGCCTGTTCTCTCTTCTTCCGCTCGGCCACTTCAGCCGGGGTCACCTTCACCGATGGGTGCCACACCTTCGGATCACACCCGCTGTGAAACAGCGACTGATAATCCAGCGCAATCACCGCAAGGCGGATCGCCTCACGCTGCTGATAGGGCAGGGCAGAGAGGGTCGCCATCATCAGCGAATCCCACGGCTGGCGAGCGATGGCGCAAATGGCGACTCGCTTGGTCTTGGGCGCATTAAGCCAATCACCGTCGAGGTTTGAACCAGCCCGGTTGAGGTGCTCCCGCAACAGCGCAATGCCTGCGGTATTCATCAACACCTGCTCCTCGGCGGTCAGACCGGCGATGTTGCGGGGTTCGTGTTGGGTGTGTTGCATGCTGGTTTCTCCTTCACCTGTGCGCAGAATTTGGCGGCCAGTGAGGGGGTCACTGGGCCACCTCTTTCACCCTGCGCGGGACAATGGGCAGCACAATGGCCGGATTGGGCATGGCACTGGGGCTGATGGTTGCGATGATTTCGAACCCCGCCTTGAAGGTGTGGCCGCAATCCACATTGCTGCATTGATAAGTGGCGATGCCGCAAAGCGGGCTCATCCGGATGGATGTGCGAGTGCTGGCGCGGGCACCACAGTGGGGGCAAATCAGTCTCATGGGTTCTCCTAAGCCCCGGCCGCCATGCGCGCCATATCCAGCGCACAAGACAGAGAGGGAATGGCTTGGTATTTGTGCTCGATCTCGGTGATCAGCAGGGCGAGGTTGCCCATGGCTGCCGTTGCAGCACCGACCAGCGCATTGCGTTGCCCTTTGGTGACGCGGCCGCTCTCCACTACCGTCAGCGCCTGCGCGCCGAGACCTGCCACCTTGGCCGTGGTGTCAATCACCTGATGGGCCAGGCTAGGGCCCTTCTCCCGTTCGGGGATGGCAATGGCCGTCAGGCCACAGCAGAACAGGGCACCATCGAACAGGGTTTCATCCCCCTCACTCGCCTGGGTGATGGCAATCAGCTCGGCCACGGTCAGTTCGTGGGGCTGCTCGGGGTTTAACTTGTTGCGCAGGATCTGCGGATTCATGCCCGTTAGTTGGGCGATCTCGGCCATGTTGTGACTGGCCGCAAAGCGTTGGCATGCGCTGATCCAGTGCGGATGTTTGCTGGCGTATTCGGTAAACATGCGAGGTTCTCCTTGATCCGTTATGGTGTTTGCAGGTTCACGCGAGCGTCATGGTGACGTAGCGCTCAGCCTGATAACGGGCTTTCAGGAACAGGGCGTAAAGATTGACCTCGCGAGGTGCGCCCGGGCCGTCTTGCAAAATGGGCAACTGGCCGCGGTCGGCACGCTTTTTAACGGCTCCAATCGTCAAGCCTTGGCGCTTGGCGTACTCCTCTAGGCTTTCGCTGACCCGATCACCAAACGGGTAATCAAGCGGTAGTTGGCTCACATCACTGGGGATGCGGATAGGTTTGATTCGAGTAGTCATGATGAATCCTTCTTAGGGGGTTCAAACACAGGGGGGATTGTCAGGAAGCGTTGCCAGATAGAGCGTTTGCCGCGGCAATGGCTCGCTTCACACACGGAAAATCAGCCGGGATAGCCGTTGTTGCGACGCGTTGTGTGTCCCGCTCTTGGCCAGGCAGAGCGGTGGTGTCAGCCTTAAGCTGACCGCCGGTCATCAATTCGAGCTGATAGGCGCGACCTTGGGGGATTGTCTCGCCCCACTGCGAAACTGACTGCGGCTTGATACCTAGGGCGGCAGCTAATTGGACTACGCTGCCATAATGCTGAACTGCGTCATGTTTTTTCATTTTCTTACTCTCTCGGCAGGGCTCATATACTCAATGGAAGTAAATGTAAGATCGCTTGCGGGCTAAGGCAACAAAAACTTACCAAAAAAGAAAGTAAAAACTACGCAGCCGTTGTGTAAGATAACTTACATGAACATACATTCGCGCATAAAATCACAACGATTAGTTCACGGCTTGACCCAAGAATCCTTGGCTAAAAAGCTGGGAATTAACCGCGTCTCTATCAGCCAGTGGGAGCGAGGAGACACCTCGCCGAAAGGTAACAACCTAGTTAGGCTTGCTGAGATTCTTGGAGTTAAGCCGGAATGGCTGCTTTTCGGTGACGGTGCTGCAAGCAGCACTGGGACAAGCTTGCCCGGTTATCACAACGTCGAACCAGCAGTGATCTATCAGGGCAAACGGATCCCGATTCTTAGCTATGTCCAAGCGGGCAACTGGCGTGAGATGTGCGAGCAGGCTACTGCCTTCGATGGGAATGTCGAATATGTATCGGCAGGTGGTGAGATCGGTCCCTACGGATTTGGCCTTTGGTTACGTGGTGACTCTATGGTGCCGCTATTTAAGGAAGGGGATCTCATTATCGTTGACCCCGACGAAGGACCCCAGCCGGGGGATTACGTCGTAGCCAAGAACGGCAGCGATGGTGCCACGTTCAAAAAGTACCGGCCCCGCGGAATTGATGAGAACGGTCAAGAGGTGTTTGAGCTGGTCCCCCTCAACGACGATTACCCCACCATGCACTCCGACCGACAGCACATCCAGATCATTGGTGTGATGGTAGAACACCGAACTTTTAGAAAAAAGCATGGAAGATGTTAGTTTTATTGTTATAAAAGATTTATAAAAAAATAATTTATTATCGTCATTAATAATGACAATGATTTTATTTAGTTGGGATGAGGAGGCAAATATGCAGTTTATAGGTAGCGCGTCAAAAAAAGGCATCCTAGCTGGTAACTTAGAAAAAGAAATTGATAATATTCCTGATGCTGAAGGTGTCTACTATAGAAATTTCCCTATAATATCGACATTTGATGGCTCTATACAGCTAGATGCATTATGTTGCGCAGATGATTATGGTGTTTTGATTTTCCATATTTATGAAGAACAAGAATATAATGTTGCATTTTTTGAAACTGTAGAGAATGCACATTTAAGAGTGATCTCATTGCTATCCGAAGTAAAGTCGCTGAATAGAAAACGACAGTTAATTGTTCCTGTCACATCTTTCGTATATGCTCCACGTTTGATTAATGGTGAGATCGATTTTGAAGAGGACGATATGTTTATCATAAGACATACGTCTGAATTACCTCAGCTCCTTGTCGCGAGTGATTGGGATGCGGCTATAAATATGAAGGCCGTATTATCAAGAATGCAATCTCTGACAGGTCTAAAATCCAAGACGCAAAAAAGGGATTACCTTAAAAGTCCGGATTCTAAAGGGGCTGCCCTGCGAAAGTTAGAAAGTGATTTGGCTACTCTTGATATCAATCAAACTCGGGCAGTTCTTGAAAATGTGGATTCAGTCCAACGAATTAGGGGGCTTGCGGGATCAGGTAAAACAATCGTTCTTGCACGAAAAATCGCTCACCTACATGCTCAGCATAGTGATTGGAATATAGCTGTTACTTTCAACACTCGTTCACTAAAAGAGCAATTCACTAGGCTTATTTCACTATTTTATAAAGATGCTAGGCAGACTAATGAAGAGCCAAACTGGAAGAAAGTTAATATCTTGCATGCTTGGGGAAGCCCAAACTCGGAAGGTATTTATTACAAGGCATGCCTTGATAATAACGTGAAATATTATGATTTCAGTATGGCTAAATATATTCGTGCGCCTGGCGAAACAGAGTTTCAGTCTGTATGTAAAAACTGGCTTGACAATAAACCAATCAACATCAAAAAAATGTATGATTTGATTTTGATAGATGAAGCTCAGGATTTCACCCCTGAATTTCTTAAGCTTTGCTATGAGTTGCTTGGTGATAAAAAAAGATTGGTTTATGCGTATGATGAATTGCAAAATTTAAGTGACTCATCAATGCCGTCTCCGGATGAAATATGGGGTCTTGACAGTTCTGGTCAGCCTGTAGTTTCTTTCAATAATAAGGCGTGTGATATTATACTGGATGTTTGCTATAGAAACCCTGGCCCAATTTTATCTGCTGCACATGCATTGGGTTTTGGGATATATAGAGATGAAATGATCCAGATGTTTGATTTTTCTGAATTGTGGTCTGAAATAGGGTATGAAGTCAAAGCCGGTGAACTGGCGGAGGGAAAATATGTTGAACTCGCTCGTTCATCGCGTTCAAGTCCAACACTGCTAACCAGTCATAATACAGTGGACGATCTAATTCAGTTCAAATACTTCAATAATTTAAATGAAGAGTCTGATTGGATTGCTTCAGAAATACTTAAAAATCTGCACGAAGATGAGCTTCTCCCTAGTGATATAATTGTAATTTTTCCTGATGCGATAAAATTAAGGTCTAGTGTCGGGTACCTTAGAGATAAACTGTATTCTCTTGGCGTAAAAAGCAATATAGCTGGCGTTACTAGCTCACCAGATGAGTTTTTTTCTGATGACAGTATAACTTTTACCTCCATTTATAGAGCAAAAGGCAATGAAGCTGCTGTAGTGTATATTTTGGGTGCTGGGTGGTGCAATGCGGTATACGAATTATCAAAACGTAGAAATGTTCTTTTCACCGCAATGACAAGAACTAAAGCTTGGTTAAGAGTATGTGGTTCTGGTTCAAATTTTATGAAGTTGCTAGCAGAGTTTGAAATGGTGAAATCAAATGATTTCAAATTATGCTTTACTTATCCAACATCAGAGCAACGGGAAACAATGAGGGTTGTCAACCGTGATATGACTGCATCTGAACGCCGTAGAGTCAATCAAGCTAGAAGTAAGGCCGAAGACTTAACGATGTTGCTTAGTTCTGAGGTTAATCCAGAAGACATACCATTGGATGTAAGAAATCGCTTAATTGCAATGCTCAAAGGGCAGGGTGCGTTATGAATATTGATGCACTTGCAAAAGAAGTTGCAATGATAACCAAAGATCTTATTAGGGAAGGGGTATGTGATGCCCCTAACTTCCCAGTAGTTCTACAAGATAATAAAAATACCGATTTGGTCTTTAGTGGTTTTCATGATGTTTCAATAGCATTAAAGGATGTTGAATATAGCATCGTTTATGACTATTTAGACAAAAACAAACAATATAATATGAAACTGGTAGATGGTGCACTTATTCAGCTGCTATATCAGTTTAACCGCAAAGGACATCTTGTTAAACATCGGTTGTGTTACTTTCCTTCTCCGACATTTGCACCTTTTCAAGATATGCCAGAACTATACATGGATGAAGGTTGTTTATACTCTGATATTATAGCTAAATCAATTCTTCCTGTTCCTGTAAGGGTAGATTACGACCCCGCGAATCATCAAGATGTTATCCATCCAAAATCACATATGACGTTTGGTCAATATAAAAACTGTCGTATTCCAGTAGTATCACCACTATGCCCTGTAACATTCGTGAACTTCGTATTATCTTCATTTTACAATACAGCATTTATGGAACTAAGCCTAAAGAGAAAACACCACAGATTTGAGGACAGCATAACTGATAATGAAAAGGATGTATTACATTTTGCAATACTTTGATTATTTTGTTTTATTTAATTCTTAGTTAAATTCAGTGGTGATCAGTATGTTTGTTAATTACGGTATTATTTACACTATAATGATATAATATCCTAACTATGCCATCCTGAGGTTTTTTCTGTGGGGTGGCAAGATATTATCTACCATACCAGTGCATGAAATATGGTGTCTGAGATCATAGCTATGATCATGCCGTCTCCCTGCTTTCTCATGTATGCATTTGCTTCAGCTAAACACTGTCAATCATTATAAAATGCTGTATAAAATAACAGTGTTTTGGCGGAGGTGTGATGACTGTGAGAGTGCTGTGGTTGGAGGCTGTATCGATTAGTTGGCCCTTCCAGGATAAGGTGGGACGGTGAGCATTAAGCCCACCCCCGAGGGTTACTTGGTCGATATCCGCCCACAAGGGAGGAACGGTAAGCGGATCCGCAAGCGTTTCAAGACCAAGTCCGAGGCTCAGCAGTTCGAGCGTTGGGTGATTGCCACCGAACACAACAAAGAGTGGGTGGAGCGTCCGGCAGACAATCGGACGCTCTCCGAGCTTATCGAGCTCTGGTGGCGCTACCATGGCCAAACCCTGAAAGCAGGGGAGGCGGTTCGCAAGAAACTTTACAATATCGATGCCGCTTTGCGCCACCCATTGGCAAGGCAGGTGACGCGGGCGCTGTTCTCCGAGTATCGGGCGCAGCGACTCAACGCTGGCCGACAGCCTAAGACGGTGAACCGCGAGCAGGAGATGCTGGGTGGGGTGTTCTCGGTACTGATAGACCTCGGCCATTACCACCATGAACATCCGCTCAAAGAAATGAAGAAGGTCAAACTGGTTGAGCGGTCGATGGGCTACCTAGCCCAGGATGAGATCAGCGAAGTCTTGGCCGCGTTATCGGGGGATAACCTGAAGGTGGTCAAACTCTGCTTGGCCACGGGGGCGCGTTGGAGTGAGGCGGCCAATCTGCGCCGCGAGGAGGTGCGGGCCCATCGGGTAACCTACATCAATACCAAGAATGGCAAGAACCGCACCGTGCCGATCTCGGCCGATCTGACGAAAGAGATAACGAATGGGGTAAATCGGGGCCCGCTGTTCCGTGACCTCGACTATATGTTTGTGCGTGAGGTGATCAAGTCAGTGGCGCCGGATCTGCCTGCTGGGCAGGCGGTGCATGTGTTTCGACACACTTTTGCGTCACATTTTATGATGTCCGGGGGAAACATCCTCGCGCTGCAAAAAATTTTGGGCCATCACAACATCCAGCAGACGATGACCTATGCCCACTTCGCACCGGACTACCTGAGCGATGCTGTGCGCTTCAACCCGCTGGAAAATCCGCTGCCCACTATATGACAAAGTGTCCACAAATTGCCCCAAACAGGGTCATCTGGGGTGACTAAGCGTCACCCCTTGTAGTCCCTAACTCATTGATTTTAATCTAAGTTATTGTTTTTGTTGGGTATGTTAAGGCGGCTCAGGCCTCCTTTTTTGTATCTGTCATTCACGGTTTTACATCACGTTTTTCTTTCTCCCGTCCACGTTTTGTCCACTGTTTTACACGCGCTACAGTTTTCTCCATACAAAGTGACATGTGGGAGATCACTAGTTCTATAAATGGATTGTATGCCAACAAACTATGTCTTTATTCTACTATTTCAAGAGTGACGGTAAATCGATGAGACTCGCTTGATATAACAAAATGATTTGTAGGGAGAAAAGCCCACCTTAACTATGGTCAGCGAAGGGGCTTTTTTTGTATTATTCCACTCTTGACCTTATTTAGCCTAAAGGCTCCTGTACCGGGAGTGGTGACGAGGAAGACATGCAACAGCTTGAAGAAGTAGTCGGCCAAGCCAGAGCCGAAATTGAGGGCGTGAGCGATATCGCGACCCTCGACGAAATCCGGGTCAAATATCTGGGTAAAAAGGGCTTTTTTACCGAGCAGATGAAGGGCCTGGGTGCCTTGTCTGCCGAAGAGCGTCCCGCCGCGGGCGCCGTGATCAACCAGGCAAAACAGCAGGTTCAGGATGCGCTGAACGGGCGTCGTGAAGCGCTCGAAGCTGCCGTGCTGAACCAGAAGCTGGCCGCCGAGACCATCGATGTCAGCCTGCCGGGCCGTCGCATTGAGAATGGTGGTCTGCATCCTGTAACCCGCACCATCGAGCGCATTGAGCGCCTGTTTGGCGAGATGGGCTTCAAGGTTGCCCGTGGTCCCGAGATTGAAGATGGCTTCCACAACTTCGATGCACTGAACATTCCGGCTCATCACCCGGCGCGTACCGATCACGATACCTTCTACTTCAATCCTGATCTGATGCTGCGTACCCACACCTCGGGCGTGCAGATCCGTACCATGGAGCATCAGCAGCCGCCGATCCGCATCATTGCACCGGGCCGCGTCTATCGTAACGACTACGACATGACCCATACCCCGATGTTCCATCAGGTTGAAGGTCTGCTGGTTGACGAGCATGCCAGCTTTACCGAGCTGAAGGGCATTCTGCACGACTTCCTGCGCAACTACTTCGAGGAAGACCTGACCATTCGCTTCCGTCCTTCCTATTTCCCGTTCACCGAGCCGAGCGCCGAAGTCGACGTGATGGGCAAGAACGGCAAGTGGCTGGAAGTGCTAGGCTGCGGCATGGTGCACCCGAACGTACTGCGTTCGGTCGGCATCGATCCGGAAAAATACTCCGGCTTTGCCTTCGGCATGGGCGTTGAGCGCCTGACCATGCTGCGTTACGGGGTCAACGACCTGCGTGCCTTCTTCGAAAACGACCTGCGCTTCCTCAAGCAGTTCAAGTAAGGGCGAGAGAACATGAAATTCAGTAAATCCTGGGTGATGGAGTGGGTCCGCACCGAGTTGAGTGACAATGCACTGGCCGAGCAGATCACCATGGCCGGTCTGGAAGTGGACGCCGTGGAAGCGGTGGCTGGCCAGTTCAACAATGTGGTCGTGGGTGAAGTGGTCGAGTGCGCCCAGCATCCTGACGCCGACAAGCTGCGGGTGACCAAGGTCAACGTGGGTGAAGCCGAGCTGCTGGACATCGTCTGCGGCGCGCCGAACTGCCGCCAGGGCCTCAAAGTGTGCGTGGCCAAAGTAGGGGCGACCCTGCCGGGTGATTTCACCATCAAGAAAGCCAAGCTGCGTGGCCAGCCGTCCCATGGCATGCTCTGCTCTTTCAGTGAGCTGGGTATCGACGTTGAAGCCGATGGCATCATCGAGCTGCCGGCCGATGCCCCCATCGGTACCGATATTCGTGACTACCTCAATCTGAACGACGTCTCCATCGACGTGGATCTGACTCCGAACCGTGCCGATTGCCTCGGTATCGCCGGTCTGGCCCGCGAAATCGGCGTGCTCAACAGCGTGGACGTGGTCGAGCCGACCTGGACGCCGGCTGTTGCCACCATTGATGCAACTTTCCCGATCCGGGTTGAAGCACCAGCTGATTGCCCCCGTTATCTGGGTCGCGTCATCAAGGGGCTGAACTTGCAGGCCCAGAGCCCGCTCTGGATGCAAGAGAAGCTGCGCCGTGGTGGTATCCGCTCCATCGACGCCATTGTCGACATCACCAACTACCTGCTGTTGGAATACGGTCAGCCGATGCATGCCTTCGATCTGGCTACCCTGGAAGGTGAACTGGTGGTGCGTCGTGCCCACACCGATGAGCCGATGACCCTGCTCGACGGCAACGAAGTGAAGCTCAAAGAGACCACTTTGGTGATTGCCGATGCCAAAGGTCCTGCCTGCATGGCCGGTATCTTCGGCGGCAACCGCACCGGTGTATCCGAGACCACCACCGACATCCTGCTGGAGTGCGCCTTCTTCGCGCCGCTCTCCATCACCGGTCGTGCCCGTGCTTACGGTCTGCACACCGACTCCTCCCATCGCTTCGAGCGTGGGGTTGATCCGGAGCTGCAAGCCAAGGTGATGGACAGAGCCACCCGTCTGCTGCTGGATATCTGCGGCGGTGAAGCGGGTCCGGTCATCGAGGTCAAATCCGATGCCCATCTGCCGAAAGCGGCACCCATCAAACTGCGTCGCAGCAAGCTCGACAAGGTGATCGGTATCAGCGTGGCGGATGCTCAGGTGGTCGAGATCCTGACTCGCCTCGGCATGCAAGTCACTGTGGATGCTGACGGTTGGACTGCGCTGGCACCCTCCTGGCGTTTCGATATCGCCATCGAGGAAGACCTCATCGAGGAAGTGGCTCGCATCTACGGCTACAACAACATCCCGAACCTGAAACCCGCTGCCTCCTTGGCGATGGTGGAGCAGGCAGAAGGGCAGGTGACCCTGAAGCGTGTGCGCGACCTGCTGGTTGACCGCGGCTTCCAGGAAGCGATCACCTACAGCTTCGTCGATCCCAAGACCCAGCAAACCCTGTTCCCGCAGAGCGATGCCATCGTGCTGCCGAACCCGATCTCGGTCGAGATGTCCGCCATGCGTGTCTCTCTGTTCCCGGGTCTGGTGCAGGCCGTTGTTTACAACCAGAACCGTCAGCAGCCGCGGGTGCGTCTGTTTGAACAGGGTCTGCGTTTCATCAAGGATGAAAGCGCCGAGAACGGCATCCGTCAGGAGCCGATGCTGGCCGGTATCATTACTGGCAACCAGAGCGACGAGCACTGGGATATCAAAACCCGCGCAGCCGACTTCTTTGATTTGAAAGGGGATCTGGAAGCGGTGCTGGATTTGACCGCCGAAGGGGCCACCTTTACCTTCGAGCGCACCGAGCACAGCGCCCTGCACCCGGGCCAGAGCGCAGCCATTCTGCGTAATGGCGAGATCATCGGCTACATCGGCGTGATCCACCCGAGCCTCGAGAAGAAGCTGGGCCTCAAGAGCCGCGCGGTGATGTTTGAGCTGGAGCTGGACAAGCTGACCCCGGCCAAGGTGCCTGTGGCTGCCGAAGTTTCCAAGTTCCCGGCGAACCGTCGCGACATTGCCGTGGTGGTCGATCGTCAGGTTCTGGCAGGTGATGTGCTTGCGGTAATTAAAAAAGTTGGCGGAAATCAGGTAGTTGGAATAAACTTGTTTGACGTATACCAGGGTGCTGGTATGGCAGAGGACAAGAAGAGCCTGGCCATCAGTCTTGTATTGCAAGACACCCAGCGCACCCTGGAGGAGAAAGAGATTGCCGAGACCGTAGACAATGTCGTGCGGGCCCTTGGTGAAGAGTTGAATGCATCCTTGAGGGATTGATCTATGGCGCTTACCAAAGCCGACATTGCAGAGCACCTGTTCACCCAGCTCGGGATGAGCAAGCGTGAAGCCAAAGATATGGTGGAAGCCTTCTTTGAGGAAATCCGACAGGCGCTTGAGCGTGGTGAACAAGTCAAGATTTCAGGCTTCGGTAACTTTGACCTTCGTGAGAAGAATCAGCGTCCCGGACGCAACCCCAAGACGGGCGAGGATATTCCTATCAGCGCCCGCCGCGTGGTGACCTTCCGGCCTGGCCAGAAGCTCAAGGCCAGGGTAGAAAATGTTGAACCCAACGAGTGATAAAAAGCCAGGCAGATGCCTGGCTTTTGTTTTCAGATGACCAAATTCCCCGTTTTTCTTCTGGGTGCCGTACTGGCACTGCCGTTGCACGCCAAGCCTTTGCAGACAACAGTGCTGCCGTTGGCGCCGGCGACCCAAGCCTATGTAAATTCACTTAGCCAGCTTTCGCTCTGCTATCCTGCGACGCTTCCTCCACCATACCTGATGGCCGAGGGGGGACTGCTCAAGGATCGTCTTGCCCGGTTGCAGGAGCTGTTCCCGATTCCGCTGGTGCTCAAAGAGTTGCCCGATTGGCAGACATTGCGCAACGGGCTCGCAGAGGGGGAATGCGACATCATTCCCTATGTCGGAACCCGCAAGAAGGCCGTGGAGGGCATGCGGTTAAGTCGTCCGATGATGGAGACAGATGCCGCCATCCTCTACAAGGGTGAAAATCTCAAACAGGCCCGCTTTCTGGTCTACTCGGTGGCAGACTCTGCCCGCCTGCTGCACGAGCTCTATCCTCAGGCACGCATTATTTCCCTAAAGAGCGGAGAGAAGGTCTACGATGCGCTGCAGAGTGGCAAGGGTGATGCCTATCTGGGGGACTATCTGCAACTGCGCTATCTGATGCGCGAGTTTCCTGCCGATGGTTTGCGCCTGCGCCGCCTGTTTGGTGAGGATCGGATCATCAGCTATCGCCTGATGATGCGTGATCAGCCGGAGTTGGCCAATCTGGTGGACACCCTGATCCGTCATATGCCCGCCGGTACTATCTATACCGATCTGGCCCGTTATCTCGATCAGGGGTCGCTCTACGTCAACCAACCCCACTTCAGCGATACCGAGCAGGCCTGGTTATCCGGCCGCGGGCGCACCATTCGTCTTGTGGTCAATCCCGAGTTGATGCCCTATAGCGGTGTCAATGATCTGGGGGAGCCGAAAGGGTGGAGCGCGGATGTGCTGCGCTGGGTCACCCAGGAGACCGGCCTGAAATACAAGCTGGTACCTGCAGCCAGCAAGGCGGAGGCCGTAGAAAAGCTGCGCCTTGGTGAGGCGGATATGATGGCCGGCTTGCCGGAATCCCCGGCATTGACGGATCAGTTCATTTTCAGTCGGACGATCTCCACCAATCGGTTTGCCTTGATCAGCAAGCGCAAGTTGGCTGCCGATCGCATCACCCAGCTCAAGCGGCAGCGTATTCTGGTACCTGAATCCCTCTACGATCCCTCCTTGCTCGCCCTGCTTGGTGATCAGGAGTGGCTTCGCACCGACGGCCTCGAGCAGGGGTTAGCAGCGATCAAGCAAGGCAAGGCTGACGCCATGC
This sequence comes from Aeromonas sp. 600282, assembly GCF_049175755.1. Classification (NCBI taxonomy): domain Bacteria; kingdom Pseudomonadati; phylum Pseudomonadota; class Gammaproteobacteria; order Aeromonadales; family Aeromonadaceae; genus Aeromonas; species Aeromonas sp. 600282. Next base: position 19,716 of record NZ_JAAKVR010000005.1, read on the forward strand.
TGAGCGAGCTATATCAGCTGCAATATCCCCAGCGTACCAACTTGCTGGAAGGGCTCGATATCGAGGAGCTGGAAGATCGTTTCGGCCTAGGCTTTGCCATCAACAAGAGTCAGACCGAGCTAGCCGGTGTGATGGACCGCAACCTGATGGCGCTGACCAGCACCCAGATCGACGAACTTAACCAGCGCTGGCGCCGCTTGCTCGTCGTGCAGCAACCCGGTGTGAGCTACGCCGCCTGGTTTGGCTCCATCGCCATGGCACTGCTGATCAGCGGCATTGTCATCGGCGGGATCTGGCGTTCCCGCCAGCAACTGGCAAGGGAAGTGGCCCAGCGTCACGCCGCCGAGAAGGCGCTGGCCATCGAGAGCGAGCTGCGGGAAACCATGTTTCAGGCGTTGCCGGTGCCCGTCTATCTGCGCAACAGCCAGGGCAAGGTGATCAAATCCAATAAACAGGGGCGACGTCTGGCCCTGCGCTACTCTCAGCAGTTGATGCTGCCGCCGGTTCAGCCGCAAAAGAGCGAAGGGGAGCTGGTGCTGGGGGAGCAGGTCTTCGCCTATGCCCAGCATCCGCTGCGGCTGGACAAGCAAGCACCTGCCACCGATCTCATCGCCCTGTCGGATATCAGTGTGCTGCGTGAGCAGGCCCGTTTTCTACGTCAGGCAGAGCGCCGCCTGCGTGCCCTGACCAATACAGTCCCCGGCGTAGTGCTGCAGTTTATGTTCGAGCGGGGACGGGTAGGGGCCATCGAGTTTATCAGCCGAGGCTGTTACGAGCTGCTGGGGCTGGCGAGCCAGCAGATCCGCCGTGAGCCCAAACGGGTGCTCATTATGCTTGAGCGCGAGGATCGCCGCCGGGTAAGCCGTGAGATGTTCGCCATGTTGCAGGCTGGCAAACCCTTCGCATTCACCCTGCGCTATCACCATCCGACCAAGGGTCTGCGCTGGTTGCAGCTCTATGGCCGTGGCCGCAGTCAACCGCATGGTTGGCGAATTTATGCGGTGATGCAGGATGCCACTGCCCGGGTCGAGCAGGATCAAGCATTGCAGCACTCCCATGAACAGGCGCAGCAGGCGGTGCAGGCCAAGGGCCGTTTCCTGGCGGCGATTAGCCACGAGATCCGTACACCGATGAACGCCATGCTCGGCTTGCTTGAGTGGCTGGCCAGCACCCCTTTGTCGAGAGAACAGGATTCGGCGCTGGCGCGGGTGCGTCAGGCGGGGGATGAGCTGCTCGGCCTGCTCAACGATGTACTCGACTTTAGTCGCAACGAAAACAGCAAACTCTCCCTCTCGCCCCAGCCCACCGATTTCGCCGAGCTGTGCGAGCACGTGGCGGCGGTGCACTGGAGCAAGGCCAGATCCAAGCGGCTGCAATTACGATTGCGGCTTGACCCCGCCTTGCCAGCCTTGCTGACTCTCGATCCCCATCGGGTACGGCAAGTGCTCCACAACCTGCTCTCCAATGCCATCAAGTTCAGCCTGCGTGGGGAAGTGGTGCTGTGGGTCGAGGTAGTCGCATCGACCTTGCGCTTCGGGGTCGATGATGAAGGGCCGGGGATCACCGCCAAGATGCGTCCTACTCTCTTTATGCCATTCGAACAGTTTGCTGTTGAAGGGCAGTTGCGGGCGCCGGGCACCGGCCTTGGTCTGGCGATCTGCAAGCAGCTGCTCGAGCAGATGGGCGGGTTGATCGATGTCGAGGGACGCCCGGGCGGTGGTAGCCGCTTCTTCTGCGAGTTGCCGTTGCAACAGGTTCAGCAAGATATCGATTGGCAGCCAAGAGTACGCCAGTTATCCCTCTCACTGCCTCACGATGAGGTTTTGGGGGTCACGCCCTGGTTGTCCAGGCTCGGTATTCATGTTGCCAGTCGTGCGGTTGATCTGCTGCAGGCCGAGAGAGACGAGGATAGTCTGTATCACTGGTCATGGCAGGGGGAGTCCTGGGTGCCGGGCACCATGATCAGCCTGTTCCAGCCACGGATGACATCAGAGCAACCTGTGGGTGAGATGCAGCCCGGGCTTGGTATGCGGGTACTGCTGGTTGAGGATCACGATGTCAACCGGGAGCTGATCTGTATGCAACTGGGGCAACTCGGTGCAAGCGTAGTCAGTGCCGCCAATGGGCAGCTGGCGCTGGAGATGCTGGTGAAGCACCAGGTGGATCTTGTGTTGACAGACCTGCAGATGCCGGTGATGAACGGGGCCGAACTGTGCAGGCAATTGCGCAAATCCGCGCGTTGGGCCCGTCTTCCGGTCTATGTGATCACCGCAGATCTCAGTGAGCAAGCGGCAAGGGAGCTGCAATCCTGCGGTTGCGATGGTCATCTGGACAAGCCGGTCGCCCTCAAGGTGCTGGCGACCTTGCTGCGCCATATTGGCAAAGAGGGGAGCAATGCTGTCGCCCCGACGCCGGTTGCCTCGTTGCTGACCGATGAACTGGCTGCCCTTTATCTGAAGGCTACCCGTGATGATTTGGCCGAACTTGAACGCTGCTGCACAGAAGAAGATGAAGTTGGCGTGAATGCTGCTTTACACAAGCTGAAGGGGGCCGCCAGAATGGTAGGAGCCACGGCGCTGGTGACGGTGATTGACGAGTGGCAACAAGCCCCTCATCCAGATCTCCAGAGCAGTTTGAACCGGGCGTTGGATGAGTTCAGCCAGCATTTCTCGAAAAGGACCCAAGATGATCATTACTGATGAAGAACTGCTGGCGTTGCTCGACTCGGAAGAGCACGAGGCGGCAGATTTTTGCCCTGTCTTGCTGTATGCGCTTGATCGGGCCTCCCATGAGCTGGCAAAGAGCACGACACTCCCCTCCTATGTCACTTTGCAGCGCACCCAACCGGACGCCTGCTGGCAGTGGGAAGGGTTGTTTGCGGCAGGAGCCATTGCCCTTTACGATCCTGCCGCTCACCAGCAGGCGGACTATTTCCCCGAGTTGCAGCATCATCAGGGAATTTATGCCATTGGTGAAGATTGGCTGGGAGGACTTGCCGCCAGTTACCGTGACTGGAACAACTGGCTGGCGGCCAAGCGGGTGCTGCTGCTAGAAGATCACCCGTTTCAGGGGATGCAGTTACAGCAGGCTATCGCCGAACTGGGGCTCTCCTGCCAGTGGGTGCAGGATGAAACCGCCTGTCTTGCTGCGTTGGAGGCTGGCGACATCAGTCTGCTGGTGTGTGATCTCAGTCTGGTGGAGCAGGATGCCATCAGCCTGCTGATGAGCCAGCCGCAAATTCAGCGCAGCGGGTTGCCGATCATTCTCTTGTCGGCGCACGAGCAGACATTGATCGACGGTGCCCGCCGTCTGCTGCACGATGCCGGTTTCAATGTGCTCGCTGCACTGGCCAAGCCACTCGATGGCAACGAGTTGCTCAGGTTGCTGCGCGGACTCTATCTGGGGCCTCTGCGTCAGCGTCGGCTGAGTGGCCAACGTCGAACAATTCGTCGTTGGCAGGGGGAAGTGCAGGGGCAACTTGGCCTGCTCTCCAGCCCCGCGACTCCTCATCCGGTCTGGCTGGCGGTAACGGGTTTACCCGGCCGCTGGGAGGCACTTAAAGAGTGGTTGACGGATCAGTCACGTAGCCCCACAGAGCTGACATTATTGATCCATCGTCGGGATCACCTGTTGAGCAATGGAGAGCGGTTTGCGCTGGTACTGCAAGCGAGTCTGGCGGGGAGCAAGCTGGCGTTGCTGCTCGATAACAGCCAGCATTTGCCATTCGATCTGCTGGAGCGTTTGCCGTTGAGCGCTTTGCTGCTGGGGCAGGCGCTTTTACCCGAAATAGAGTCATTGGCCATGGACTCCCTGCTGGGACGCTTTATGGCCCGAGTCAGAGAGCTGGGGATCGCCGTCTATCTCGATGATCCTTACAATCTGCTCGACGCCGAGGTGTGGCGGGAGCAGGGTATTGCGGGGCGCTGGTAACCCGTGCCCCGTTATCTCTGCTGGCCCATCCATCGGGAGCGTCTCTGCAAGGGGCTGGCAGGCTGGCCCCATCCGGCTTCGCGGTCGGTACTGCCACTGACGATGGAGGTCGCCGACCAACCTTGTCTGCTACGAGAGCTGCAGGGGGTGGATCCTGACCGTATGCTGGCCGCCTATGATGCGCTCAGTGAGGAGAGCATCTACTTGCGTTTTATGCGCCCCAAACGGAGGCCACCGCCGGAGCAGGTGGCCCAGTTTCTCAATTACCATCCCGAACACCAGATCTCGCTGTTGCTGACCGATCTTGCCGGTGAGCCGCTGGCTCAGGCTCAGTCCATCCGGCGTCGACTCCATCCGGAGCGTGCCGAATTTTCCTGCATCGTGGCAGATCATTTCCAGCACAAGGGAGCGGGACGGCGCATTCTGCTGGCGCTGGCACTGCTGGCCCGAGCTGAGGGGATCTGTGAGTGGACCGCGGAGGTGCTGGCCCAGAATCGTCCCATGCTCACTTTGCTCAAGCGCCTTGGTCTGCCGCTGACCCTGGTAACCGGGCGGGAGATGGTTTTTGTCAGGCTCGATCTGACCGTGCTGGATGAGTGGTTGCCCGCACAGCCACGCCAAGCTTTTAAGACCAAGGGCGAATAGTGGCGCTTTTTTCCCTGTGCTAAGGTCACACTATTATGCGGGGATAGACGGAGCAGCTTATGGCGCAGTCATACAAACATATCGTGATCCTGACCGGAGCGGGGATCTCTGCCGAATCCGGCATCAAGACTTTTCGTGCCTGCGACGGTTTGTGGGAAGAGCACAAGGTCGAGGACGTGGCGACCCCCGAGGGTTATGCCCGTGATCCCGATCTGGTGCTGCGCTTTTACAACTCCCGCCGCAAACAGCTGCAACAGCCCCAGGTTCACCCCAATCCGGCCCACTATGCGTTGGCCCGCCTCGAACGACTGCTGCCCGGTTCGGTGACGCTGGTCACCCAGAACATCGACAATCTGCACGAGAGTGCTGGCAGCAAGAACCTTATCCATATGCACGGCGAGCTGCTCAAGGCTCGCTGCCCGGAGTCCGGTCAGGTGATCGAGTGGCGCGGGGATCTCCATCAGGACGAGCTCTGCTCCTGCTGCCAGTTCCCCCAGCCGATGCGCCCCCACGTGGTCTGGTTTGGCGAGATGCCGCTCGGGTTGGATCGCATCTATAGTGCGCTGGCCCAGTGCGATCTGTTCATCTCCATCGGCACCTCGGGCGCCGTCTATCCGGCCGCCGGTTTCGTGCACGAAGCGGGATTGAACGGGGCCCACACCATAGAGCTCAATCTCGAGCCGAGCGAGGTGGGTAGCCAGTTTGACGAAAAACGCTATGGGCCGGCCTCCTTGCTGGTACCCGCCTATGTCGATGAGTTGCTGGAGGCGTGCGGCATTCATCAACCGAGGCAAGTCGAGGGGCACAACTGGATGGAGATGCGCGGTCCCTGAGCTAGTGTGCGATCGGGCAGTTGCAATGGAACGGTGAAATCGCCACACTGGCAGCCACAAAAAATGGGACGCAGTTGGCGCAAATTACCATGAACGCAGTAAAGCAATGGATCGCTTTTTTTCTCTTGATGCTGGCCAGTGCCAGTGTATCGGCCTCCATTCCCCTGATGACCCTGGTACTGCCAGGCGGCCAGCAGGTGACCCTCGATGAGACGGCCCTTTCCGCCTTGCCACAGACCGAGTTCACCACCACTACCCCCTGGACCCAGGGCGCCCACCACTATCGCGGGCCGACCCTGTCAGCCGTGCTGGCGGCGCAAGGGATCCCGGATGCCCGCAAGATTGTCGTCTCGGCCCTCAACGGTTATCAGCAGGTGGTGGATCTGGCCCTGTTCGACGGCGTGCAGCTGACCCTGGTGCGTCAGGAGGACGGCAAACCGCTGACCCGGCGCAACAAAGGGCCGCTATGGCTGCTCATCCCGTTCACCACCTATCCCAAGCTGGACGTGCCTGCCATTCATAACTGCATGGTGTGGCAGGTGACCCGCATCGAGATCGTCGATTGATGGGGCTGTCCCGCCACAAACTGCTGTTGGTTGCGGTGTCGCTGCTGTTTCTGATCTCGTCGGGCAGCAGCCTCTATCTGCAGCATCGGCAGGAGCAGCTGGTCGATACCTTCTACCGCAATGTCCACTGGAACATCAGCCAGGTGATGCTCGAATCCCAGCGTTTCCTCTACGATCTGCAGCTCTATCGGGCCGGCAGAGTGACGATGGAGACCCTGAGCCTCGATTACGATCTGCTGTGGAACCGGCTCGACATCTTCCTCATCAGCAGCGAGACCGCCGAGATGCGCCAGCGGCACGGACTCGGCAAGGTGCTGGCCACCCTGTTCGAGCAGATCAAGCAGCTCGAACCCCAGATGGAGGCCGGTGTGCTGCGCGAGGGGGCTGAGCTTGCCCGCTTGCAGGAGGCGATCGCCAGCCAGACCCGTCTCATCGAACAGATAGGGGATCAGATCCTCTCCGGCCAGGAGCGGGAGCATTCGGTCAGCCAAATCCGCAACAGCCTGTTCTGGCTGCAGATCTGGCAACTGATCCTGCTACTGACCGGTGGCGCTCTGGTCGCTGCCCTCATTCGCGCCAATCTGGCGAACCGTCGGCTTGCCCTGCTCGATCCCCTGACCCAGCTTGGCAACCGCCGTGCCCTGCAGGAGCAGCTCTCTCGCGCTTTGCATGCCGGCGAGGTGAGCGCTTTGGTGGTGCTCGATCTCAAGCGCTTCAAGCAGGTCAATGATCTGCTGGGTTATCAGGTCGGTGATCGGCTGTTGCAGATGGTGGCCAACAAGCTGCAGCAGGCCCATGGCAGCCACGCTTACCGCCTCGGCGGAGATGAATTTGCAGTGGTGCTGACCAAGGCGAATGATGCGCTGGAAACCGCCATTCATGAGCTGGTGGATCTGCTCCATTTCGAGTTCGTGACACGGGAGTGCAGCTTCGATCTGGCCTGTCGGCTCGGGGTCGCCAAGGCGCAACAACAGGATGCCGCCCGGCTGCTGGATCAGGCCATCCTGGCCCTCAACCAGGCCAAGCGTAGCCAGGAGGGGGCGATCAGCTGGTTTGAGCCAGCCATGCTGCAGCAGTTGCAGTTGAGTCAGCAGCAGCTTCATCAGCTGCGAGAGTGGCTGGCGGGGCGCGAGCCTGCACCGCTGCGAGTGGCATTGCAGGAGCTGACGGACGGGCAGGGCAACGAGATGTGGCAATTGGCGCTTGAGTGGCGTGAGCAGGGAGTGCCTTGCCATATGCGCTGGCTGCAGGAGTGCGGTGTGCTTGGGCCCGTGTTGGCCCGTGTGCTGCAAGCGCACGAGGCGCAGTATGCCGATGGTCAGGCACTGCTGGTCCCGCTCGACAACCAGGCCCAGCTGACCCATCTACTGGCCTATCTGCCGGGGGCTTCCCGCACGCCGCTGGTGTTGCTGATACCGACGCTGCAGCCGGATGGTGTCTTGCTGGCGGGATTGCGGCAGCAGGGTTGCACTCTGGCGCTCAGAGAGATTGGCAGCACCACCGCGGCACAGCTGGCAGCAGGCTGGCCTGTCCGCTACTGGCTGCCGCAGGGTGATGAAGATGGCGAGTTGCTGCAACCTCTGGCAAGACGATTGGGGCTGGCGCCACTGCAAGTGCTGGCAGCCAGGAAGACTAGGTCGCTGGCCTGAGGGCAAAAAGAGGTATTGCACTGGCAAGAGACAAAATGACACAAGGCGACCTCGGGGTCGCCTTGTTTCGTTTATTGCCCCTGAACGTCAGGTGCGAGGGGCGCAGGATTGCCTGATCACCAGGTCCGGGTCGACGGTGATCAGGTGATTCTCCACCGCTTCGCCGTTGATCCGCGCCAGCAGGCGGGTGACGGCGAGGCGCCCCAGCTCCTCTTTGGGCTGATTGACGGTGGTGAGCGGCGGCGACATAAATTCGGCCAGCGCCACATTGTCATAGCCGACGATGGAGATATCCCGGGGGATCACCAGCCCCGCCTGATGGGCGGCACTGATAGCCCCCATCGCCATCATGTCGTTGCAGACAAAGAGGGCGGTGGGGCGCTCGGGCAATGCCAGCAGACGAGTCATCGCCTGATGGCCGCTGGCGCAATCAAAGTCCCCCTCCTGGATCCAGTCAGGATTGAGCGTGAGACCTGCCTCCTGCAACGCCTGCTCGAAGCCAGCTTGGCGCTGGTTGGCGGGGGCGCGGCTGTGGGGGCCTGTGATGCAACCGATGGCGGTATGGCCCAGCTCAATCAGATGGCGGGTCGCCAGATAACCGCCGTGGAAGGAGTTGTCAGCGATAAGGTCAACATCCTCACTGACCAGCCCCCAATCCATCACTACCACCGGCAGGCTTTTGAGCCAGTCGAGCTGGTTGAACACCTCTTGCTGTCCTTCGCTGCACATGATCAGCAGGCCATCGACCCGCTTGCGCAGCATCATCTTGAGGTAGGAGAGAGCGGTTTCTGCCTGCCCCTCGGTGTTGCCCAGCATCAGGTTGTAGCCCTGCTCGAAGCAGTAACGCTCCACCCCACGCACCACCTCGGCAAAGAAGGGGTTGCTGGAGGTGGTGACCAGCATGCCAATACTGTTGGTCTCCTTCACCTTGAGGCTGCGAGCCACCAGGCTCGGGGCATAGTTGAGCTCGCGCATGGCCGCAAAGACCCGCTCGCGGGTCTCCTCGGCGACGAAGCGCGTCTCGTTGATGACGTGGGAGACGGTGGTGGTCGACACCCCCGCCAGCGCCGCCACCTCCTTGATATTGGCCATCAGTGCCCCTGCGCAGTCTGCTCAAGTAGGAAGGCGTCAACCTCCTGTTTGCTCGGGATGGAGCTCTGGGCGCCGAATCGGGTGACGGAGAGTGCCGCCGCCCCGTGGGCAAAGCGCACCGCGCTGTGGAAATCGGCACCAGCCAGTTCCGCCGCCAGCAGGGCGCCGTTGAAGGTATCGCCCGCGGCAGTGGTATCCACCGCCTTGACCCGAAAGCCCGGGATCAGCTGTTGCTGCTGGGCGTTGCTGCAGTAAACCCCTTGCGCGCCCAGGGTGATCATCACGTCCGCAATGCCCATCTGGTGGAAGCGGGCTGCCGCCTCGCGGGCGCTCGCTTCGTCGGTGACTTTTACGCCGGTCAACAGCTCTGCTTCGGTCTGGTTGGGGGTGATAAGGTCGACCAGCGCCAGCAGCTCGCTTGAGAGCGGACGGGCGGGGGCGGGGTTGAGCACCACCCGGGTACCATGGGCGCGGGCCAGCCGTGCAGCTTCATGGACGCTCTCCAGCGGCACTTCCAGCTGCAACAGCAGGGTGTGGGCGTCGGCGATCATCGCTTCGTGGTTTTTCACCACGGCAGGGGTGATGGCACCGTTGGCCTCGGCGGAGATACCTATGCTGTTCTCCCCCTCATCGCTCACATAGATGATGGCGATACCGGTCGGGAGCTTGGGATCGAGTTCGACAGCACTGACGTCGATACCGTCTTTGGCAAAACCGCTCTTCATCTGGTGGCCGATGGCGTCATCACCGATGCGGGCGATAAAGGAGACGGGAGCGCCGAGGCGGGCGGCAGCGACTGCCTGATTAGCCCCCTTACCACCGGGCACCACCTGATAGCTGTGGCCGGTCAGGGTTTCACCCGGGCGAGGAAAGTGGGGAACGCGCAGCACGTGGTCTGCATTGACACTGCCCAGAACGACGAGACGATTCATGTTGACTACTCCTGATGCATCTTGGCTTGAACACTGTGACTGAGTGAGCCCAAGCCGGGAGGCACCTGAACGAAAGGGAAAAGGGGAGGCGAACCTCCCCTCGAGCACTTACTTGCTGACCACTTGCAGCGGTACCGGAATGGATTTCTCGACCGGCTGACCTTTCAGCACCTTGTCGGCAGTCTCGACGCCGATGGCACCGATCAGGGCAGGCTGCTGGGCCACGGTGGCGGCCAGTTTACCCTTGGCAACGGCGGCTTTGCCATCGTCAGTGCCGTCGAAGCCGACGATCATTACCTCTTTGCCGGCAGCCTGCACGGCGCGGATAGCACCCAGCGCCATCTCGTCGTTCTGGGCGAACACAGCCTGTACGGTCGGATGGGCAGCCAGCAGGTTTTCCATGACGTTCAGACCCTTGGTGCGGTCAAAGTCGGCAGGCTGGGAAGCCAGCACCTGCAGCTTGTTGGCTGCTACGGCCAGGGCAAAGCCTTCGCCACGGTCACGGGCGGCGGAGGTGCCGGCAATCCCTTCCAGCTGAATGACCTTGGCACCGGTACCCAGTTTCTCGGTGATAAAGTCACCAGCCAGCTTGCCGCCCGCCACGTTGTCAGAGGCAATGTGAGCCTTGACCTCACCCTGCGCGGCGCCGCGGTCCAGAGTCAGTACCGGGATGTTGGCGCGGTTGGCCAGACGGATGGCGTTGCCCACCGCTTCGGAGTCAGTCGGGTTGATCAGGATGGCGCCGACCTTGCGCACGGTGAGATCTTCCATGTTGGAGAGCTCTTTGGCCGGGTCATTCTGGGAATCCAGCACCACCAGCTCGTAGCCAAGCTCCTTGGCCTTGGCTTCGGCACCCTCCTTCATGGTGACGAAGAAGGGGTTATTGAGGGTGGAGACCACCATCGCCAGGGTTTGATCGGCGGCATGGGCGGTGCCCAGCACGGACATGATGGCGGCAGCGAGCAGGGTATTGAGCTTTTTCATCATTTCATTCCTTGTGTGTGGCTTGTCTTATCAACGATTGCTTTTGTTATCGATCATCACGGCAAGCAAGATCACGCTGGCCTTGGCGATCATCTGGTAATAGGAGGATACGTCGAGCAGGTTGAGGGCGTTGTTGAGGAAGCCGATGATCAAGGCACCGATCAGGGTCCCCATGATGCGGCCCTTGCCGCCCATCAGGCTGGTACCACCCAGCACCACGGCGGCGATGGCGTCCAGCTCGTAACCCATGCCGGCGGTCGGTTGGGCAGAGGAGAGGCGGGAGGTGACGATAAGACCCGCCAGTGCCGACAGCGCGCCGCACAGACCATACACCGCCAGCTTCACCCGATCCACATTGATGCCGGAGAGGCGGGTAGCCGATTCATTGCCGCCCAGCGCGTAGATGTAGCGACCCAGACGAGTGTGGTTGAGCATGAACCAGGCGAGCAGGAAGACGATGGCCATCAGCCAGATGGGCACCGGCAGACCGAACAGGTAACCGGTACCGAGCCAAGCGAAGTGATCGGCGCCGTCACTGAAACCGGTGGAGATGGGGCGACCCTCGGTATAGACCATGGTGATACCGCGCAGGGCAGTCATGGTGACCAGGGTAGCGATAAATGCCTGCACCTTGCCCTTGGCAATGATGAGGCCGCTGACGCCGCCCAGCAGGGCACCGGCACCCAGAGTGAGGGGCACCACCAGCCAGATCGGTAGCTCCATGGCGACCATGGTCGCCGCCAGCGCACCGCACAGAGCCAGTACCGAGCCGACCGACAGATCGATACCGGCGGTGAGGATAACCAGCGTCATGCCGACCGCCATGATGGCGTTGACCGAGGTTTGGCGCAGGATGTTGAGGAGGTTGTCGGCGGTGAAGAAGTTGGGGCTCAGAAAGGAGACCACACCAATCAGGACCAGCAGCGCGACCAGGGATTTGTTCTCGATCCACCACGCCTTGCTCATGACGCCACGGCGGGAAAGGGTTTGGGTTGTCATTGGGATGCCTCTTGCTCTGCTTGCCACTGTTTACCGACTGCCGCCGCCATCAGCTTCTCCTGATTGGCATCGCGGGTGTTGAACTCTGCGCTGATGCGCCCTTCATGCATCACCATGATGCGATCACTCATGCCGAGCACTTCCGGCATTTCGGAGGAGACCAGAATGATGCTCATCCCCTCCTTCTTGAACTGGTTGATCAGCTGATAAATTTCCTTCTTCGCCCCCACGTCGACGCCGCGGGTCGGCTCGTCGAGGATCAGCACCTTGGGCCTTGTCAGCAGCCCTTTGGCGATGGCCACCTTCTGCTGGTTGCCGCCGGAGAGCAGCTTTATCAGCTGATCCTGACTCGGGGTCTTGATGTTGAACAGGCGCACATAGTCGCTCACCGCCTGCCGCTCGGCCTTGCCGTCGATCTTGCCGTTGCTGATGAACTCGTCGAGGGCGCAGAGACTCATGTTTTCGCGCACCGACAGCTCCAGCACCAGGCCATCCCCCTTGCGATCTTCGGAGATATAGGCGATGCCTGCGGCCAACCCGTCGGCCGGGCTTTTGGGCACCAGAGCATGACCGTCCACTGCCACTTCACCGGCGCTGATGGGACTTGCGCCATAGATAAGCTTCATCAGCTCGGTGCGGCCGGAGCCCATCAGGCCGCTAAAGCCCAGAATTTCCCCCTGACGCAGGGAAAAACTCACCCCGCGCACACCGGGACCGGCCAGATCTTTCACCTGCAGGCTGACGGGGCCGAGCTCGCGCTCAAGACGCGGGTACTGCTCTTCCAGTCGGCGACCTACCATCATCTCGATGATCTTGTCTTCATCCAGATCGCTCACCGCCTTCTCGCCAATCCACTTGCCATCGCGCAGCACAGTGACCCGATCGCAGATCTCGAAGATCTCCTTGAGGCGGTGGGAGATATAGACGATGCCGCAACCCTGCTCACGCAGCTCGCGGATCACCTTGAACAGCTGCTCGGTCTCGGTATCGGTCAGCGCATCGGTGGGTTCATCCATGATGATGACGCTGGCATCGAACGACAGCGCCTTGGCAATCTCTACCATCTGCTGTTCGCCGATGGAGAGATCCCCGAGTCGGGTATCCGGCCCGTGTTTAACGCCCAAACGGGCCAGGAGGGTGCTTGCCCGTTCGCGCAGCTGTTTGTGGTCGATGCTGCCAAAACGGGTGCGCGGTTCGCGACCGAGGAAGATGTTGGCGGCAATCGACAACTCCGGCAGCAGGTTCAGCTCCTGATGGATGATGCTGATCCCCTGATCCTGAGAGTCCCGGGGGCCCTTGAAGTGAACCGGTTGACCGCGGTAGCTGACACTGCCCGCATCGGCCTGATAGATGCCGGTCAGCACCTTCATCAGGGTGGATTTGCCGGCGCCATTTTCACCGAGCAGGGCCATCACCTGGCTCGGATAGACCCGCAGACCCGCTTCGTCGAGGGCGCGCACACCGGGGAAGGTCTTGACGATCCCGGTCAGCTCCAGAATGGGTGAGAGGGGGGAGGTTGTGCTCATTTGCAGCTTCCTTGAAGAGGCCTTCTTTGAAGAATGTCAGAACGCCACACCGGCGCAGAGGATCAGGTTGGCGTAGGGAGTCACCTCGCCGCTGCGCACAATCGCCTTGCTCTGGCGGGAGCGGGTTTTGAACTCTTCGTGCAGGCAGTATTCGATGGCGATGGGCTTGCCCTGGGCGGCTGCGTGCGCTTCAAGCTGATCGACCAGCGCCTGATGGGCGGCGGGGCTGATCTGCTTGATCTCGCTCGCCATGATCACCTTCTCCACCACCAGATCGGTGAGCAGGGCGGTCAGTACGGTTGCAAGGCTGGGCGTCCCCGCCATCAGCGCCAGATCGATCCGCTCCGGACCTGCCGGAATGGGCAAGCCGGCATCGCAGACGGTGATCTCGTCGGTGTGGCCCATCTGTGCCACCAGAGCACTCAGGGGAGCATTGAGCAGTACGCCTCGTTTCATACAGCACCTCATCAGGCCTTGGCCCGTCAATCTGTGAACCGCTAGGCAACCGGTTACGCAACCGGTTGCGTCATGGCGCAAAGATAGGCTTTTTACTAAGGAAGGGCCACGGCAAAACCACGGAAATGTGAAAACGATCTCAAAGGCGGGAGAAGAAGTACAGGGGAGGAGGCAGGAAGGGTGTCAGCAGAGCCCTGGCACCCTTGTTATTCATCGAGCTATTGATTTTATGGTTAGTTGGCCAGTGCCTTGGCGACCGCCGGACGGCTCAGCATGCGTTGATAATGATCGGCCACTTTGGGGAATTCACTGATCTCGACCCCATCGCTTTTCAGCCAGCCCGCGACCACGAACAGATAGATGTCCGCCACGCTGAACTGCTCGCCGAGTACCCAGGGACCGGCGAGATAGTGCTGCTCAATCTGGGCAAAGCCATCGCGCATATTGCTGGCGACTTTCTGCTGCATGGCGGCAATGGCTTGCTCGTCATCGGCCCAGCGGCTGCCACGGCGACCGTGGGCATGGGAGACATGCACAGTGGAGGCGAGGAAGCTGTTGACCTCCTGCATGCGGGCCAGCAGGAACGGGTTGTCCAGCGGCGCCAGTTTGGCATCGGGGAAGCGCTGTGCCACATAGTACAGCAGGGCCGGGGTCTCGGTCAGGGTGCCCTGCTCGGTGACAAGGGCAGGCACCCGCCCTTTGGGGTTGATGGCAAGATACGAAGGATCACGCTGCTCCCCTGCGGCGAGGTTGACGAGACGGGGTTGAAACAGGGCATTCGCTTCCAGCAGGGCAATCTGCACGGCCATGGCACAAGTGCCGGGAGCGAAATAGAGGGTCAGATCGGACATGAATACTCCTGATTGGCTCAGGCCACCCGCGATATCGGCGAAAAGCGTGTTTTCCGTGATATCTCGAGGGGTCATGAAAAAAGAGAGGGGGCAACGTTTGCCCCCAACCAATCTACACCCCTAAGGGGCGATGAAAAAGCGCAGAATTAATCGGTTTGTTTGCCCATTTCATAAATTCCTCGGCTAAGGGCGCAAATCAGATGGTGTTGAACTTGATGGGATAATTGATACCTGAGGATGGGTGGTTGGTACTGAAAGGACTGGGGCACAGTAGCGTCCTTGGTTGTTCTCCCGCTCTTGCACGATCTGATCGTCATCAGATATTCTAATGTTTGGGTCGTTACAATGAATCCTATCTAACAAGATTGATCTTCATTTAGATCATCAAACAGAAAACGGCCTTTTTAGATAACTTTTTGATGACTGCAATCGTTTGCGTTTGATACCATGTTCTTCTACAAACTTTCCACTGCTGTCATGGTAGCTGTAATGTTTTATCATGCTTTAATCCGGTTATAAAATAGCATGTAGGGAGTTGAAAATATATATGCAGTAGCCATGTTGTTTACTAAGAGAAGGGGAGTGAAACTCAGCGAAATTGAGAGTTTTAAGGAAAGGTAGGAAGTAGGTTAAGGAAAATAAAGAGGTGATCAATGGATGATGACAAGGGAAAGTCAAGCAATATCAAAAATAAAACCAAACTGATATCGGGTTTTGTAGCTTTGGCAGTGATATGCGGAGGGTGGTACTGGTGGCTTAAAGAGCCCTATATTGAGCCAGAGATTAATCCCACCCCAACAGAATTGTTTACTATTCAGGGCGAGTTTCCTTTTGATAAGGGGTATCAATTAGCTGTTAATAGTACTTTCATTGCATCTAATAAAACTGACTCTACTTGCAGCAAAACTTTTTATGCGTTCGGAGTTATACCTGCAAATACTAGACTCAGGGGATGGCAAATAGATAACCCCATTAAGAAATATCAATCAAACAGATTCAGTGTAAAAGTGTCAAAAGACTATTTATTGCCTGGCCGATGTAATTGGGTGTTAGATTCTGTTGGCTATTTTATAGTGAAGGCAGGTTCCGAGTTGGAGGCTAATTTGAAAGCTAACCCTTCAGATCAACATAATCGTCAAGGGTATTTTTTATCTTCAGCATACAGCAATTGGAGTGAGTTAAAACTGGGGAGTGTAAATATTTCATGCCGACCAGATGTTGGTCTTAACAAATCAAAAGGTGGTGTTGTTTGTAAGCGACTGAATCAAAGTGAAGTAAACACATATAGACGTAACTATAAAGTTCATAATAAACCGCTACCATCGATAGTTAATTTTAAATTCGTTATGGAGGAAAAAATGTCAAGCTATAAACAAAATACTGTTTTAGAGAGTGCATATGGCGATCCACTAAATAATAATTTATCCTATGAAAAGGGGGTATAAAGACTGTTAGTTAGATTAGCGAATCGTAATCGGACGTTAGCTGTTTCGATAAAATTGCACAGTTATTCCCCATAAACACATCCATTTTGCCTATATCTCCACAGTGGGGTCGCTATGAGTTCCTCCCTTCTAAATGGAGAAATACATCGCCCCCCTCATATTTCCCTACAAATTTGATCTGAAGCCGGCTGCAGTGGAGCACTTACAAAAATTGTGGTCTGTCTGGCTTAAAGATGACTATCTATATATTTTGCTGTTAATCGATGCGCGCCTGTGCCTCTCTGTGTCTATGACTGTCGTGCTTAAAAATTGAGCTGGTGGTTAAAAAGAGAAGGGGGCAAATATTGCCCCCTTTATCCATTAAGCCCGTGAGGGCCGATTAACCGCCGATTTAACCGGCCTTGGCCACCATGGCTTTCAGCTGCAGGAAGTACTGCTCGTAGAGGCGGGAGACATCACCCACATCGGACTGGAATTCGCCCTTGCGCTTGATCTCGTCGTTCGGGAAGACCATGGGGTTATTGCGAAACGCCGGGGTGAGCAGTGGAATAGCATCCTTGACCGGGGTGGGGTAGCCAATCGCCTCGGCCACCTTGGCGGCCACATCGGGGCGCATCAGGAAGTTGATCAGGGCGTGGGCCTCTTTCACATGTTTGGCTTTGGCCGGGATGGCGAGGTTGTCCATCCAGAGCACGGCGCCTTCTTCGGGGTAGGTCATCTGGATGGAGGGATATTCGCGCTGGGCGCCGTAGGCCGAGCCGTTCCACAGCATGCCGATATTGACCTCACCGGCGATAAAGGGGTCGGCCGGGTTGTCGGAGTTGAACGCCTTGACGTTGGGCATCAGCTTTTTCAGGTATTCGAAGGCTTCAGAAATTTGCGCCTTGTCTTGAGTGTTGGGGCTGTAACCCAGCTGCACCAGCGCGATATGGAACACCTCGCGGGCATCGTCCATCAGCAGCAGGCTCTCTTTCCACTCCGGTGCCCAGAGCTGCTTCCAGCTGGTGACCGGCTGCTCGATGATGTCGGTGTTGGTGCCGATCCCGGTTGCGCCCCAGATGTAGGGGATGGAGTAGCGGTTGTCCGGGTCGTACTCGTGGTTGAGCAGGGTGGGGTCGAGGTGCTTGAAGTTGGGCAGCTGGGCGCGATCCAGCGGCTGCAGCATTCCCTCTTTGGCCATTTTCGAGATGAAGTAGGTGCTGGGCACCACCACGTCATAGCCGTCGCCATGGGTTTTCAGCTTGGCGTAGAGGGTCTCGTTGGATTCGTAGGTGGAGTAGATCACCTTGATGCCGGTCTCTTGCTGGAACTGCTCCAGCAGGCCGTCCGGCACATATTCCGACCAGTTGTAGAAGTAGACCACCTTGTCGTCGGCCGCGTAAGCGCTCTGGCTCAGCAGCGGGGTGGTGAGGGTGAGGGCGGCTGCCAGCAGGGCGCTGGCCTTGTGTTGGATTGTCATCAACAACTCCTTGGGGTTATGGGGCCTTGCGGCCTACCGTGACAGAGTTCGCCAAAGATGGCGGGGACGAAACGGGCAGGGTCAACCCTGCCGTTTACGCAGTAACAGTTGCGCCAGCAGCACCATCCCGAGGGAGGCGACCAGCATCAGGGTGGCCAGGGCGTTGACCTCGGGGGAGACCCCCACCTTGACCATGGAGTAGATCTTGAGCGGCAGGATCTCGTAGGCCGGGCCGGTCACAAAGGAGCTCACCACCACGTCGTCCAGCGACAGGGTAAAGGAGAGCAGCCAGCCCGCCATCACCGCCGGCAGGGCCAGCGGCAGTATGATGCGGCGCAGGATGATCCACTCGCCAGCCCCCAGATCCCGCGCAGCTTCCAGCATCCGCACATCAAAACCGCACAGCCGCGAGTAGACAGTGATCACCACAAACGGCAGGCAGAAGGTAATGTGGGCGATCAGCAGCGACCAGAAGCCCAGCGCAATGCCGGTGACCACAAACAGGGTCAGGAGCGAAATAGCCATCACGATATCGGGGGACATCATCACCACGAACAGCATGCCGCTCACGTACTGCTTGCCGCGAAAGCGATAGCGAAACAGCGCCACGGCGGTGAGGGTACCGATCAGGGTGGCGGCGGTGGCGGTGAGGGCGGCGATGGTCAGGGAGTGCTGGGCCGCCTGCATCAGGCTGGCGCTGGCAAACAGCTTCTCATACCAGCCCAGGGTAAAGCCGCGCCAGTCGATGCCATATTTCGACAGGTTGAAGGAGTTGGCGATCAGCACCCCGATGGGCACATAGAGATAGCCAAACACCAGCAGCAGGAACAGAGCCTTCAGTGCGCGCATCATGCCAGCTCCCCTTTCTTGCTGAGCAGCTTGCCCGCCCGCCAGTAGCAGTAGACCAAGAGTGCCATCAGTACCGTTAGCATCACGCTGATGGCCGCGCCGAAGGGCCAGTCACGGCTGTTGAGGAACTGGGTCTTGATCAGGTTGCCGATCAGCAGGTGTTTGGCGCCCCCCAGCAGATCGGAGACATAGAACATCCCCATGGCGGGCAGGAACACCAGCAGACAACCGGCGATGATGCCGGGCAGGGTGAGGGGCAGGATGATCCGCACCAGTCGCTGCCAGCCGTTGGCGCCAAGATCTCGCGCCGCCTCCAGCAAACGGCCATCCAGCTTCTCGATGCTGGAGTAGAGCGGCAGCACCATAAAGGGGAGCAGCACATAGACCAGCCCAATGATGACGGCCACCTCGGTATACATCATCTGCAGCGGCCGCTCGATGATCCCCAGATCCAGCAGCCAGCCATTGATGAGCCCCCGGGTGCCGAGCAGCACTTTCAGCGCATAGGTACGAATGAGGGAGTTGGTCCAGAACGGCACCACCACCAGAAACAGCAGCAGCGGGCGGATACGCGCTGGCAGATGGGCCAGCATCCAGGCAAAGGGGTAGCCCACCAGCAGGCAGATGGCGGTGGCGAGCAGCGCCAGCCAGAGGGAGTGGAGCAGCACCTCGAAATAGAGGGGGTCCAGCAGGCGGCCATAGTTGCTCAGGGTAAAGAGCGGTGCGATAAGCTCGGACTCGTCACGGGTGAGGAAGCTGACACCGATGATCATCAGGTTGGGCAGGAAGACAAACAGCGTCAGCCAGCCGAGGATCAGCGCGATGGCCCCGTTGCGAAAGCCGTTGTGGGCAAAGCTGTGCGCTACCCGCAGATTAGTGAGGCTCATAGGGCAGCACCACCTCCCAGCTGTCGACCCAGTGGATCGCCACCTCCTGACCCAGACGGTAGTCAAAGTCGGGGTCATCCTCGTCGAAGAACTCTGAGATAAGCAGCTGTTTGCCGCTTTCGAGTTCGATCACCGAATCCAGCGTCGCCCCCTTGTAGTTGCGCTCGCGGATGTTGCCCCGCAGCGCGCCACTTTGATCGTCATCCTGATCGAGAATGCGCAGATCTTCCGGGCGCAGCAGTACCAGCACCTTGTCGTCAGGCTGGAACGGCAAGGTGGTATGAAGCAGACATTCGCGCCCCTCTACCTCCGCCTGCCAGATACCGGGCTCGCGCTGGCTGATCAGCTTGCCATCCATCACGTTGATCTCGCCGATAAAGCGGGCCACGAACAGATTGGCTGGCGATTCGTAGATATCGCGCGGGGTGCCGCGCTGGATGATCTTGCCGCCTTCCATCACCAGGATGCGATCAGACATGGTGAGTGCCTCTTCCTGATCATGGGTAACGAAGACAAAGGTGATACCAAGGCGACGCTGCAGCGCCTTGAGCTCGCTCTGCATCTGCTTGCGCAGCTTGTAGTCGAGCGCCGAGAGGGATTCGTCGAGCAGCAGCAGGCGGGGCTTGTTGACCACGGCGCGGGCAATGGCGACCCGTTGCTGCTGCCCGCCGGAGAGCTGATCCGGGCGGCGATTGGCCAGCTCGGTGAGCTGTACCATGGCGAGGGTCTCCTCGACCCGCTGGCGGATCTCGCTGGCAGGCACTTTCTGCATCTCGAGGCCAAAGGCGACGTTTTCAAACACCGTCATATGGGGGAAGAGCGCATAGCTCTGAAACACGGTGTTGATGTGCCTGTGTTCGGCGGGGATATGGGTGATCTCGTCACCGGCCAGATGAATGGTGCCACCGTCGACCGATTCGAGCCCGGCCAGCAGGCGCAGCAGGGTGGTCTTGCCACAGCCGGAAGGGCCCAGCAGGGTAAGAAATTCACCGTCATAGATTTCAAGGTCAAGGTCACTCAGGATCACCTTGCCATCGTATTTTTTGCTGATCTTGTTCAGCGCGACAATTACCTGTGGATTGTTCATCATCCGCCAGTCTCACCCCAGCCAGTGGCCATCGTGTTGAAAGAGGGCCGCATTCTATGCAGCCGACACATGAAATTAAAGGCTTTTTGGCCCGAATTAGCCGCAAGTGCGCAGGAAAAACGGCTACGAATAGCAGACCAAATCGCTATAATGTGCCACCTGATTTGGTCGTTTTCGATATTGGATAGTCAATTGAGTAATAAAATGCGTATTGGCGGCTCCCTTGAGCAGTCTCTGAACCAGGGCTACCGCCTTGATCTGAAAGGGGTCATCCAGGAGGGATGGCAACAGACCCGCCGTACCGGATTTGGCCTGCTGCTGGCGATTGTCGGGGTGATGGCGATCTGGATCCTGCTTAGCAATGTGCTGCTGTTGCCCTATCTGGGGGATGACAGCCAGATGAATGTGGCCATGGTACTGAGCCTGCTGATGACGGTGGTGATGGCCCCCATGACCAGCTCCCTCGATATGCTGGGGTTGCAGCAGTCGGTCGGGGTGCGTGCCCGCGCCAACCAGGTGTTCGACTTCTTCCGCCACTTTGTACGCCTCGGCATGTTGAGCCTGCTTGGCAGTCTGCTCACCAGCCTGTTTGGCCCGCTATTCGATCTGCTGGGATTGCCCGCCGTACTCTCTTTCATTCCCTCGGCCCTGATCGGTATGGGGCTGCTCTTTACCGTCCCGCTGGTGCTGGAGCGCGGCCTGACGCCGCCCCAGGCCATTCTGGTCTCTCTTAAACTCTTTGCGCGCGGCTGGCCCAGCATTGTGCTGTTCCACGGCGTGATGACCGCGCTCTTCTTCCTGGCTCTGATCCCCATGGGGTTGGGGCTTATCTGGGTGGCACCGCTCTATTTCAACTGCAAGGGGATCCTCTATCGGGATCTCTGCGGGGTGGGGGTAGAGGTTAACGAGGTGACAGAAGGCCCCAACCATTTCAATGCATGATGCAAAAGGACGTTGAATGACCCGTCGATATGGAGTGACCAAGGCTGTGCGCCAGAGCCTGCTGGCCACGCTCTTGCTGCCAGGGCTGGCGCTGGCTGAGCCGGTGCTGGATCTGCAATACAGCACCTTCTACAGCCAGATGAAGACCTTTGCCAAAGGGGAGTTTGGTCACGCCAGACTGGGGTTTTATCTGACCGATCCGCAAAATGGTCAGCGCTGTGGCCTCACCTTTGCCCGGGTTGCAACCGACAGCAAGGAGGTTGCGGGCGAGGTAACAATCGATAGCGAACTGCGCCTGCCTTTTGATGAGGATCTCAACCTCGACAAGGGGATCGTAACCGTCGGCCTGAAAGAAGAGCACGCTACATGCGATATGACGGTACAGGTGATGGCTGACGCACCGAACGGGCCCGAGCTGCCGCTGGCCGAGCTGGCGGCCCGTCAGCAGCAGATGCAGTCGCTGCTCGACAAGATGGCGGGCATGGTCGGCAAGCACTTCCTGCCGAAGATGGAAGGGGTACGCATTACCCTGGTGCAGCAGAGCGGCACTGCTTATCTGATTGATGGCGCCCGTCAGGAAGCGCTGCCCTGGCAGGAAGGCCACCTGCTGCTAAGCAATGAGCAACTGGCCGCGTTCGCTGCCGGGCAACTGCGCCTGCAGGGTGACGTGCTGCGACTGACCCCCTGGCTGCACAAGGACTGATGCCGATGGTGTTGTCACGTTGGTAACAGGCAGGTCAAGAAAGCAAAAAAGGAGCGATTATCGCTCCTTTTTTATTGCGTGGTGTTTGCCCTGTGAGCGCGGCTTAGCGCACTTCAATCACATCCAGCATGTCCATCTCGTCGATATCCAGCAGCGGCGCCTTTGGCATCTCGGGCGGATCAAAGGCCTTGTCGCCGCCATCGATGATGCCGGAGTCGCGGTTGATGCTCTTGAAGTCAAACAGCTTGTGGTCGAGCAGGTGGCTCGGGATCACGTCCTGAATGGCGGTGAACATGGTTTCGATACGACCGGGGAAGCGGCGATCCCAATCCTGCATCATCTGTTTGATGGCCTGACGCTGCAGGTTCTCCTGCGAGCCGCACAGGTTGCACGGAATGATGGGGAAGGCTTTGACGTCGGCGTAGCGGATCAGATCCTTCTCTTTGCAGTAGGCCAGCGGGCGGATCACCACGTTCTTGCCATCGTCGCTCACCAGCTTGGGCGGCATGGACTTGAGCTTGCCACCGTAGAACATGTTGAGGAACAGGGTCTCGAGGATGTCGTCGCGGTGGTGGCCAAGGGCAATCTTGGTGCAACCCAGCTCTTGGGCGGTGCGGTAGAGAATACCGCGGCGCAGCCGTGAGCAAAGAGAGCAGGTAGTTTTGCCTTCCGGTACCTTCTCCTTGACGATGGAGTAGGTATCCTCTTCAACAATCTTGTACTCGATGCCGAGGGAATCCAGATACTCGGGCAGCACATGCTCGGGGAAACCGGGCTGCTTCTGATCCAGGTTGACGGCAACCAGATCGAAATGGATGGGGGCGCTGGCTTTGAGGCTCATCAGTATGTCGAGCATACCGAAGCTGTCCTTGCCGCCTGAGAGGCAGACCATGACCTTGTCGCCCTCTTCAATCATGTTGAAGTCGGCAATGGCCTGACCCACGTTGCGCCGCAGGCGCTTCTGCAGTTTGTTAAAACTGTATTTTTCTTTGGCGTTCAGCTCTTCTAGCATGCTCGTAAAACCCGGGACACAAATAAGCGCGTTATTATAGCCATGTCCCGGGGGAGGGCAAGGTGCCAGGCACCTTATGATTGATTGCGACGGCTGTCGACCGGGCAGCTGTAGTCCGCCGGTTTGAGGATCAGGATGTCGCAGGAGAGGCGGTCAATCACATGTTCGGCGGTATTGCCGAGCAAAGCAGCAGAAAGCCCGGTGCGACCGACGCAGCCCATGATCATCAGGGTTGCCTTGAGCTCTTCTGCCATATCCGGCAACACCTCTTCCGGTAGTCCCTCTGCTACCCGAGTCCAGAGATGACCGATCCCGAACTTGTCGGCATGGCTGAGCAGCAGGCTTTCGTGGTGCTTGCGGATCGCTTCGTTGTAGGCGTTGGGGTCAAACTCCGGCAGCTCGATGGCCACGTTGACCGGGGTGCCCGGGTAGGTGTTGACCAGATAGAGGTTGGAGCCCAGCAGCTCGGCGATGTCGCTTCCCTCCTGGGTGATCCGTTCGTTGAGCAGTTTCTGATCCGGATCGTCGCTTGAGCAGTTGATGGCGGCGATGATGTTGCCGTCCCGTTGCCAGTGACCCTCTTTGACCAGCAGCACCGGACAGGGGCATTTGCGCAGCAGGTGCCAGTCGGTGGGGGTAAAGATGAAGGTTTGCAGGAAGCTGTGATGGTGAGTGGCTTTGACCACCAGATCGTGGCGCTGCTCCAGCACTTCCTGAATGACACACTCGAAGGGGCGATTGTGCCAGACCACTTTCACTTCGCATTCGATCCCCTGTGCCCGATAGGGGGTCAGGATCTCGTCCAGCCACTCACGTCGCTGTGAAATGACGCCGTCGCGCATCTCTTGCCGCTCGTCCACCGAGAGCATGGCGGTCATTTCATACGAGAAGTCATAGATGGTGAGCAGCAGGGTCAGATGGGCGTTTTCGTCCAGCTCGGCGACTTTGACTGCCCGTTCGAGGGCGATTTGGCGCTCCTCTTCTGGATTGATAACCACCAGAATATTCTGATATTTGACCATCTTCTCCTCCTTGGAAAAGTCCAATGACAGCAGAATCTTAGCCATTACAGCTTAGCGCAGGAGGAGGGTATGGGGAACGTACCGGATCACATTCCAGAGGAAAGGATCCGGCAGGGAAAGCAGGAAAAAAGTGAGAGGGTAAGCGGAAAAATCAGCCGCAGGGCGGGCGAGTTGCACCGGCCATCATGCCCAGCGCGACCTGATCCAGTACGGTAATGTATTTGCCTTTAACGCTGATGAGACCGGACTTCTGGAAACGGCCGAGCAGACGACTGATGGTCTCAACGGTCAGCCCCAGATAGTTGCCAATGTCACCACGGGTCATGGATAGACGGAACTCCTTGGCGGAGAAGCCGCGTTCGGAGAAGCGTACCGACAGATTGTGCAGGAAGGCGGCGAGGCGCTCTTCGGCATTCTTCTTGGAGAGCAGCAGGATCATCTCCTGATCGCCCATGATTTCGTTGCTCATCAGACGCATGATCTGCTGGCGCAGCTTGGGCATCTTGCCGGAGAGATCATCCAGCACTTCAAAGGGGATCTCGCACACCATGGCGGTTTCCAGCGCCTGGGCGAAGGAGGGGTGTGCTTGTTTGTGGATGGCATCAAAACCGACCAGATCGCCAGCGAGGTGGAACGCGGTGATCTGCTCATCCCCTTGCTCGGTGATGGTGTAAGACTTGATGGTCCCGGAACGGATGGCATAGAGCGATTTGAACTCATCGCCAGCCTTGAACAGCTCTTCACCCTTCTGGATCGGCTTCTTGCGCTCGATGATGCTGTCCAGCTGATCAAGCTCGTTGTCGTTCAGAGTGAAGGGAATACAGAGCTGACTGATGCTGCAATCCTGGCAATGAATTGCACAGCCACCGCTCTGGATACGTCTGCCAGGTTTCTTTTCCGGGATCATAGGCTCATACGAATAATTGATTTATATCAAACAAGTTTACCATCAACTCATCCGTTTTGGATAGGGTTTCAAAAGGAAGCAATGCCAATCCAGAAGGTATGCACCCCGAACAAAATGAGCAGCAGGGCACCGCCAAGGCGCAAACTGCGCAGGGTGAGCCAGTATCTCAGGCGATCGGCGAGCCCGCCCAACGCAAACAGGGTGGGCAGGGTGCCGAGGCCAAAAAATAGCATGATGAGCGCCCCGCCACTGGCCGAACCCGCCGCTGCGCTCCAGGTCAGCATGGAGTAGACCAGCCCGCAGGGGAGCCAACCCCACACCATGCCAAAGGGCAGTGCCTGCACAGGTGAGGTGAAGGGGATAAATTTGCCCGCCAGCGGTTTGATACGTGGCCAAAATCTGGCGCCGAGCCGCTCCAGCAGCAAGATCCCTTGCCACCAGCCCGCCAGATAGAGACCAAGCGCAATCATCAATAGCGCTGCCACGAGACGCAAGCCGGCAATAGCGTGTTTGCCAGCGCCCAGCTCACTGGTGGTGGCGAGCAGGCCGCCCACCAGTGCACCTGCAATGACATAGCTCAGGATCCGGCCGAGGTTGTAGTTGAGCAGATAGGCGAGCCGCCCCCAGAAGTGTTGTTTGTTGGCGGGGATTGCCATGGAGAGCGCGGCGGAGACGCCACCACACATGCCGATGCAGTGGGCGGAGCCTGCCAGTCCGACCAGCAGGGCGCCGGCCAGATCAAGGTTGTGGGTCATGGTCAGCAGGCTTTGCGGGTTTGTGGGTGGGTTGCTCTTCGTCAAACAGGATGTTGGAACCCTGCCGGTCGAGATCTTCAAACTGCTCGGAGCGAATGGCCCAGAAGAAGACGACCCCGGCGATGATCACAAACAGGATGGCGATGGGGATCAGGACAAAAATTATATTCATGAGAGGTACCTTGGCGTTCTTCCTTGGCAAGCGTCCCCTATGGTAACCCTGTTCGGGCAGGGGGCCAGCCGCTATCAATTAGAAATGTGGCCTGCATCGAAGGCAGGCCACATTTTCAGCTATTTTCCGCCACCAGCCTCATCGGTTGAGGCGCATGGAGTTGGTTACCACGATGAGTGAGCTGAGCGACATGCCCGCCGCCGCCAGATAGGGGGGCAGCCAGCCGCAGGCCGCCAGCGGCAACACCAGCAGGTTGTAACCGATGGACCAGGCGAAGTTCTCGATGATGATCTTGCGGGTACGCATTGCCAGCACTCTGGCCTCGAGCAGTCGGCTCAGGTCATCGGCCAGCAGGATGGCATCGGCGCTGTTTTTCGCCAGATCGGTGCCACCAGCCATGGCAAACGAGGCGTGCGCTCCGGCCAGTACCGGGGCGTCGTTGATGCCATCGCCCACCATGATGCTGATATCCCCCTGGGCTTCCCGGGCCTTGAGGTAGGTCAGCTTGCCATCGGGTGAGACCCCCTTGACCAGCTCATCCACGCCCAGCTCGCGGGCAATCTCGTCTGCCTGAAAAGAGCTGTCGCCAGTCAGCACGGTAGTTTGCAGACCTGCCGCCTTGAATGCCGCGATCAGCGCCCTAGCATCGGGGCGCAGGGTATCTTCCAGATTGAAGCGGGCCAAGACCTGCTGCTCGTCGGCCAGATAGATAGCCAGACCGCGGCCGCGTTCTTGCGCCGGATCCAGCCCAAGCCAGCGGGCACTGCCGATGCGGTAACGTACGCCATTCACCAGCGCCGTGATGCCGTGACCGATGACCGGGGTGATCTCGCGAACGGATGGCAACACGGCGATGCTGTCGGCGGGCAGTCGGAAGGCACGGGCAATGGGATGTTCGGATTGCGCCTCCATGGCCCGAGCGATGGCGAGGCAGTGGGCCACGTCAAGGTCGGCCAACGCTTGAGTCTGCGTCAGACTGATCTCCCCTGTGGTCAGGGTACCGGTCTTGTCCATCACGATCCGGTTGGCCTTGGTCAGCACGTCCAGCACATGACCACGGCGCAGCAGAATGCCGTTACGGGTCAGATTGGCGGTGGCCGAGGTCAGCGCCGTCGGGGTGGCCAGCGACAGGGCACAGGGGCAGGTGGCAACCAGCACGGCGAGGGTGACCCAGAACGCCTGATCCGGTTGATGGAAGTGCCAGAAGGTCCAGACCGCGGCGGCAATGATCAGCAGCACCAGAATAAAGTGGCGCGACAGCTGATCCGCCATCTGGGCGATGGCCGGTTTGTCGTCGAGGGCGTGATCCTGCAGCCGCATGATCTGGGCGATCCGCGACTCTTCGATACGGTGGCTGACCCGGATCTGCAGCGGGGCATCGGTGTTGATGGTACCGGCATAGACCTGCTCACCGGGCTGTTTGAGCAGGGGCAGCTGTTCACCGGTCAGCATGGATTCGTTGAGGCTGGCTTGCCCTTCGACAATGATGCCGTCCGCCGGCAAGGTTGCTCCGGCCAGCACCCGTACCCGATCGCCGACCTGCAAGGTCTTGGCCGCTACCTCATGCTCCCCTTCATCATCGATGCGGGTCGCCATGATGGGCACCAGTCGTGCCAGGTTGGAGCTCGATTCCGACGCCTTGCGCCGGGCCCGCAACTCGAGAAAGCGCCCCAGCAGCAGGAAGAAGACGAACATGGTGATGGAGTCGTAATAGACCTCACCGGTATTGAACACGGTGGCCCACATGGAGGCGATAAAAGCCCCGATCAGCGCCAGCGACACCGACACATCCATCGACAGATGGCCCTGTTTCAGGCTGCGCCAGGCACCCACGTAAAAGGGTTGGGCTGAATAGATCATGATGGGGGTGGAGAGCAACAGGCTTATCCACTTGAAGTAGACCATGAACTCATCTTCAACACTGATGAAGAGGTCCATATAGAGAGCCACGGCGCACATCATCACCTGCATCGAGCCAAGCCCTGCCAGTGCCAGCCGGAACATATAGCTGCGCACCTCTTTGGCGTAGAGCGCCTCCTGTTGATGGGTCTGGAACGGATAGGCGCGATAGCCGATCTGGGCAAATCCCTTGAGGATGTCACTCAGGGAGAGCTGGCCCGGATCCCACTTGATGCGGGCCCGGTGGGTGGTGGTGTTGACGTTGATGTAGCGCAGGCCGCCAAGGGTCATTAGGTGACGTTCGATAAGCCAGGCACAGGCGGCGCAGGTGAGCCCTTCAACTGTCAGCTGGATTTCGCGAAGGGTACCGTTGTCGGTGACAAAATCCTGTTGTACTTCTGCCAGATCGTAGTGGGTGAGGGCGGCCAGCTCCTCGGGCACCAGATCGCCCTTGGTGCCGGGAGCGGTGCGGTGATCGTAGTAACTGGCGAGGCCGCACTCCATGATGGTTTCTGCCACAGCCTGACAGCCGGGGCAGCACATGGGGCGAACAATCCCCTTTATCTCGAGGGAATAGCCACTATTGGCGGGTACCGGCTCGCCACAGTGAAAGCAGGGGGTCATGCGTTATGCCTCCCTGAATGCAGAATGCAAGCAGCAGGGGCACTGGCGAGCACCGGCTCGCCACAGTGAGAACAGCCGGTCATGGCTTAGCGTCCTTTCGGGTCGAGTTCGACAGGGGCCTGGGTGGGCAGCTGGACGGTCTCTTGCAATCGCCATTGGTGATCAAAGGCATCGACCCGAATGTGCCACTTGCCGACCAGCGGCTTGTCGAAATGGAGGCGATAGGTACCGCTCGCATCGGCGGTGATCATGTGTTCACTGTCCTGACCGGCCAAGGTCGGGTGGAACAATGAGAGATAGAGAGCTTGCCCGGCAGGAATGTCACCGCTGATGGGTTTGAGGGTCAGCTCGTTGCCGTCAACCTCCAGTCCAAAGCGGATATTGAGGGCTTCGGAGCGGTCAAACTTGCTCAAGTCCTGATTGATCTCTTTCCCTTGTTTGTAATAGTCCTCGGCCACCAGATTGACCCCATCCTTGCTGGCGATGATGGCGGTGGCGATGCTGCCGACAACGGCGGCAGTGGGGAGGGCGATGATAAACCAGGGCCAGAATTGGCGATACCACGGTTTGGATAGAGGTTGGGTCATGATTGCTACTGCCATGAAACGAATGATTAACGTGGAAGATGGTTTTTACGCAACACAAGATAACAAAAAGCCTCGAGGAGTCGAGGCTTTTTGCTGTGTAATCACGTGTTTATCACATGTTACAACGTTACGGGCGAACCTTATTTGGCAGACTGTTGATGAGACAGGCTGTAAACGTAGGAGGCCAGCAGGTGAACCTTGTCCTCACCCAGAATATCTTTCCAGGCTGGCATCACGCCGTGACGACCGTGGGTGATGGTTTGTACCACCACTTCGCGGGAGCCACCGTAGAGCCAGGTGTTGTTGGTCAGATCTGGCGCACCGACGGCAACACCGCCCTTGGCATCGGCCCCGTGGCAGGCAGCGCAGATGGCAAAGCGTGCTTCACCTTTCTTCGCTTCCACCAGGTCGACCTTGCGACCGGAGAGGCTCAGCACATAGGAGGCCACTTCCTGAACGCCATCTTTGCCGAGGATTTCACCCCAAGCAGCCATGATCCCCTGACGACCGCCCATGATGGTGGTCTTGATTTGATCAGGCTGGCCGCCCCATTGCCATTCGCTGTCGGTCAGGTTCGGGAAGCCGCGGCCACCACGGGCATCGGAGCCGTGACACTGGGAGCAGTTCTGCAGGAACAGACGCTGCCCCACTTTGAGGGCTTCCGGATCCTTGGCGATCTCGGTAATGGCACGATAGGTTTTGCCATCCGCTTCGTAGGTGAGTTCACGGAACTTGGCGCCGTAGATCTCGTCAGCCTTGGCGACCTCGCGGTCATACTCCACCGCGCGACCTTCAGCCTTGGCCGATTCGGTTGCAGCCTTGGATTCGGCCAACGAGCGCACGTTCTGGTTGGAACTTTGCCAGCCCAACAGGCCTTTGAAGTTGCCAAGCCCCGGGAAGGCGACCAGATAGACCAGACCGGTGACGATGAAGAAGAGGAACATGTAAGTCCACCACTTCGGCAGCGGGTTGTTGATCTCCTCGATGCCATCGAAGGAGTGACCCATCGATTTGCCTTCTTCAACACCCATCTTGTCCTTGCGGCACCACATCAGCAGCAAGAAGCAGCCGAGGATGGTTCCCAGACTGATGACAGTCACAAAAATGCTAAACAGAGTGCTCATTATTGTTTCGCTCCTGCGTTCTTTTTATCAGCACCGGGTTGCTCATCATCGGCAAAAACCAGATTGGCAGCCTCGTCGAAAGAGGTCTTGCGGCGTTTGCTGTAGGCCCAGACGATGATGCCAATCATGATGGCCATCAACAGTAGGGTATACAGACCGCGAAATGTGCCGTAGTCCATTTTCGCCTCCTTATTTCAGGGCATGACCCAGTGATTGCAGATAGGCCACCAGCGCATCTAGCTCGGTTTTGCCCTTGACGGCTTCGCCAGCACCCTGAATATCGGCGTCGGTATAGGGCACACCGAAGTGATCGCGGAACAGCGCCAGTTTTTTGCCGGTCATCTCGCCAGTCAGCACATTGGTATCAAGCCAGGGGTAGGCGGGCATGTTGGATTCCGGTACCACATCGCGCGGGTTGATCAGGTGAACCTTGTGCCACTCGTCGGAGTAGCGGCCACCAACACGGGCCAGATCCGGACCAGTACGCTTGGATCCCCACAGGAAGGGGTGCTCCCAGACGCTCTCGCCAGCGACCGAGTAGTGACCGTAACGCTCGGTTTCGGCACGGAACGGACGGATCATCTGGCTGTGGCAGTTGGTGCAGCCTTCGCGAATGAAGATGTCGCGTCCTTCCATCTGCAGGGCTGTGTAGGGCTTGAGGCCCTCCACCGGCTCGGTGGTTTGCTTCTGGAAGAACAGCGGAGTGATTTCAACCAGCCCCCCCAGACTGATGGCGAAGATGATGCCGACCACCAGCATGGGAACGCTTTTTTCAAATATTTCGTGACGGTTATTGTTGCTCATGGGTTGACCTCTTCAATCATGCTGGCTGGGCGACAGGTTCCAGAGAACCTTTGGGCGCAGTGATGGTGCGATAGGCGTTGTAAGCCATCAGCAACATGCCGGTGACGAAGAAGCAGCCACCCAGGAAGCGCACGAAATAGAAGGGATAGGATGCCTGCAGCGCTTCAACGAAGCTGTAGGTCAGGGTGCCGTCTTCGTTGACTGCACGCCACATCAGGCCCTGCATCACGCCGGAAATCCACATGGCAACGATGTAGAGCACGGTGCCCACGGTCGCCAGCCAGAAGTGAACGTTGATCAGCTTGACGCTGTACATCCGGCCCTGGCCGAACAGGTTCGGGATCAGATGGTAAACCGCACCGATGGAGACCATGGCAACCCAGCCCAGCGCACCGGAGTGCACGTGACCAACGGTCCAGTCGGTGTAGTGGGAGAGGGCGTTGACGGTTTTGATCGCCATCATCGGGCCTTCGAAGGTCGACATGCCGTAGAAAGAGAGGGAGACGATCAGGAAGCGCAGGATGGGGTCATAACGCAGTTTGTGCCAGGCACCGGAGAGGGTCATGATGCCGTTGATCATGCCGCCCCAGGAGGGTACGAACAGGATCAGGGACATCACCATGCCCAGTGACTGAGCCCAGTCAGGCAGTGCGGTGTAGTGCAGGTGGTGCGGACCGGCCCAGATATAGAGGGAGATCAACGCCCAGAAGTGCACGATGGAGAGGCGATAGGAGTAAACCGGACGACCGGCCTGCTTGGGCACGAAGTAGTACATCATCCCCAGGAAGCCGGCGGTCAGCAGGAAGCCTACCGCGTTGTGGCCATACCACCATTGCACCATGGCGTCCATGGCGCCGGAGTACATGGAGTAGGACTTCATGCCGGAGAGCGGCACTTCCATGTTGTTGACAATGTGCAGCACCGCAACGGTGATGATGAAGGCGCCGAAGAACCAGTTCGCCACATAGATGTGGGAGGTGGTGCGCTTCATCAGGGTGCCGAAGAAGACGATGGCATAGGCGACCCATACCACAGTGATGGCGATATCAATCGGCCACTCCAGCTCGGCGTACTCTTTGGCGGAGGTGTAACCCAGCGGCAGAGAGATGGCGGCAGAGAGGATGATTGCTTGCCAGCCCCAGAAGACGAAGGTTGCCAGCGGGCCACCAAACAGTCTGGTTTGACAGGTGCGCTGCACCACGTAAAACGAGGTGGCCATGAGTGCACTGACGCCGAAGGCGAAGATCACTGCGTTGGTATGGAGGGGCCGCAGACGACTGTAAGTCAGCCACGGGGTCTCGAAGTTGAGGGCAGGCCAGATCAACTGGGCTGCGATCAGTACGCCAACCGACATGCCGACAATTCCCCAGACAATCGTCATGACGGTAAACTGGCGAACAACGGTGTAGTTGTACTCAGGATGGTTAGTTGTATGGCTCATCGTTATATTCCGCTTCCGATGCTGCTGTTGTTTGGTTTTGTATCCGGAGAACCGGACTGGCTTCATCAGCCACCGCCGACCAGTTGTTAACATCTGTTAACGAAAGGAAAAGCAAAAGATGGCTAAATGAAAACTGCATGGGAATGATACTGAAGTGACAGGTAAAATAACAGTATAAACAGTGATATATTTGGCTCCGTCCGGTCTCGATATGGCAGTTTTTTACCTTGTTCGAGATCACAAAAAACTATTTTAATTGCATCTTAATCGGGCTGTTTTTGATGAAAGAGAGACTTACCGCACGTAAAGTTTTGCACCTCGTACTGGTATTGGCGCTGTTATTGGCGCTGATGGCCTATCGCACCTGGTTTTCGGTCGATAACAGCGTCTCTGCTGACCAGACAAAAGATCAGATTTGTGATCTTTCCCACACCCCTTGCAGCGCGCTGATTGGTGACAAGTCGCTGACGGTCGCCATCAAGGAATTACCGCTGCGCGCTGAACATGACTTTGTCATCGCTATTAGCGGCGGCGATCCGGCCATCAAACCGGTGAAAGCGACACTCGAAGGCAAAGATATGTTTATGGGCACCATTCCGGTGAACTTTGAACAAATAGACGGACAGTGGCAGGGGGTAACCCAGGTGGGGAGTTGTACATCACCCGTCATGATCTGGTTGTTAAATATCGAGTGGAGTAATGGTCAACGCCAGCAATTGGCGCTTTCCGTTGCCCGGGAATAACGGCGCAAGGAGCGGGGAGTGGAAAAAATATTTGAAATTTCCCGGCCAGGCGTTACCTTCCCCAAACCATCAGGGAGTGAAGTTCATTTAATCATGATTGAAAAACAACCATTTTATCGCACCCTCAACCAGCAGGCCAAGGCGCTGCTGGAGGGGGAAACCGATCTTATTGCCAATCTGGCCAACCTCTCCGCGCTGCTGAATCAGGAGCTGGAGGAGATCAACTGGGTCGGTTTTTATCTGTTGCAGGGCGAGACCCTGGTATTGGGGCCATTTCAGGGCAAACCAGCCTGCGTGCGGATCCCGGTCGGCCGCGGTGTGTGTGGTACGGCAGTGGCAGAGGGGAAAACCCAGCTCATTGACGATGTCCACCAGTTCGATGGTCACATCGCTTGTGATGGCGCGAGCAACTCGGAAATCGTGATCCCGGTGCGCCGTGGTGGCGAGATCATCGGGGTACTCGATATCGACAGTCCGATTTTTAACCGTTTCGACCAGGAAGACCGGATTGGCCTCGAAGAAACGGTGCAAATTTTGGAAAGCATGCTCTAAGTCATTGCTAGATGGTTCGCAAAAGGCCCCAAGCTCTCTATAATGGGGCCTTTGTTGTGCTCGGGACGTGCCCGTGCGTTTATATGAAAGCCAAGGTTATACATGGAAAACACTGAGAAGCTGAAGAACAGTAAAGAGATCGTTGCCTACCTGGTCGAGAAATTCCCGGCCTGCTTCGTTGCTGAAGGAGAGGCCAAGCCGCTCAAGATTGGCATCTTCCAGGATTTGGCCGAGCGTCTTGCTGACGATGCCAGAGTCTCCAAGACCATGCTGCGTTCCGCACTGCGTCAATACACCTCCAGCTGGCGCTACCTGCACGGTCTCAAAGCTGGCCAGGCTCGCGTTGATCTGGATGGCAACCCGGGCGAGCTGCTGACCGAAGAGCACATCGAGCACGCCAAGCAAGCTCTGAAAGAGAGCAAAGAACGCGTATTCGCCAGCCGTCGTACCAATACCAAAGAGAAGGATGAGAAGGCCAAGAAGCCCCGTCGTCCTGCTGTGCGCAAAACCGAGAAAGCTGATGTAGCTGCCAAGCCGAAAGCTGCCGCCAAGGCACCGGTCGCTGACGCTCCGCTGGTTAAAGTGGATGCCGCTACGCTGAAAGTGGGCCAGGATGTGCGCGTCGTTATGGGTAAATTCCCGGTTCCGGCAACCATCAAGGAAGTAACCAAGGACGATGTACAGGTCCAACTGCAGACCGGCATGATGGTGCGGGTCAAATCAGAGCACTTGGTTCTCTAAGGAGACAAATGTTGAAGCATGGCGTAATTCGTTTTTCCCTCGTAGCCTGTAGCCTGGCGCTTGCCGGGCTTGCACAGGCCATCGAGCCGGTGCTCAAGGAGAGTGATTTGCCTGTGTTGGCTCAAGAGAGCCAACATGCTACGGCCAGCAAGCGAATTACCAATCTGTTTACCCGCTCGCACTACAAACAGTTCAAGCTGGACGATGCCTTTTCCTCCGTGATTTTCGATAAATATCTGGAGAATCTGGACTACAGCCGCAACCTGTTTTTGGCCTCTGATATCAGCCGTTTTGAAAAGTACCGTAACGGTTTTGACACCGACCTCGAAAGAGGCCGTCTGGCTCCCGCCTACGAGATGTTCAACCTGAGTCAGCAACGGCGTTATGAGCGGTTCGAATACGCCCTCAAACTGCTTGATACTCCCTTTGATTTCACCCAGCCCGACAACTATGTGTTCGATCGGGAAGGGGCGGCTTGGCCCAAAGATGAAGCAGAGCTCAACGAGCTGTGGCGTCAGCGGGTCAAGTTCGATGCCCTGAGCCTCAAGCTCAGCGGCAAGGAGTGGCCCGAGATCAAGGAACTGCTTGGCAAGCGTTACAACAACGCCATCAAGCGGATGTCCCAGACCGAGAGCGAGGATGTCTTCCAGCTCTTCATGAACTCCTTCGCTCGCGCCATCGAACCACACACTAGTTACCTCTCCCCGCGCAGTGCCGATCGTTTCAACACCGAGATGAACCTCTCGCTGGAGGGGATTGGTGCCGTGTTGCAGGCGGAAGATGACTTTACCGTCATCCGTTCTCTGGTGCCCGGTGGCCCGGCTGCCAAATCCAACCATCTCAAACCCGATGACAAGATCACCGGGGTGGGGCAGGAAGATGGCAAGATTGTCGATGTGATCGGCTGGCGTCTTGATGACGTGGTTGAGCTCATCAAGGGGCCCAAGGGGAGCAAGGTCAAGCTGGAGATCCAGCGCGGCAAGGGCGCAACCGCCAAGACCGAGCAGATCGAGCTGACCCGCGACAAGGTGCGCCTTGAAGACCGGGCAGCCAAGTCCAAGGTGATTAACGCCGAAGGCAAGAAGATAGGCGTCATCGAGATCCCGAGTTTCTACGTCAATCT
The DNA here is from genome assembly GCF_049175755.1 of Aeromonas sp. 600282. Lineage (NCBI taxonomy): Bacteria > Pseudomonadati > Pseudomonadota > Gammaproteobacteria > Aeromonadales > Aeromonadaceae > Aeromonas > Aeromonas sp. 600282. The sequence goes on from NZ_JAAKVR010000005.1 coordinate 55,057, forward strand.
GCATGATGACGTGATCAAGGAGCTCTCCAGCCTGAACAAGAAGAAGATCGATGGCTTGATCATCGATCTGCGCGGTAACGGCGGTGGCGCTCTGACTGAAGCTTCCGCCCTGAGCGGTCTCTTCTTTGCCAGCGGGCCCGTGGTGCAAATTCGTGATCACATGGGCCGTATCACGGTCAATGGCGATGACGATGGCAACGTCTACTACGGCGGCCCGATGTCGGTGATGATCGACCGCTACAGTGCCTCGGCCTCCGAGATCTTCGCTGCCGCCATGCAGGATTATGGCCGCGCGTTGATTCTGGGTGAAAACTCGTTCGGCAAGGGGACGGTGCAGCAGCATCGCAGTCTCGCCAAGGTCTATGACTTTTACGAGCAGCCGCTCGGTCACGTGCAGTACACCATCGCCAAGTTCTACCGGATCGACGGTGGCAGCACTCAGAACAAGGGCGTTGCGCCGGATATCAGCTTCCCGACACCGGTTGCTCCGGAAGAGACGGGCGAAAGCCGTGAGTTCAATGCGTTGCCGTGGGACAAGATTGCCTCCGCCAACTACGAGAAACTCGGCAACTTCGCCAGCGTACTGCCCAAGTTGCAGGCGGCGCACGATGCCCGGATCGCCAAGGATCCCGAGTTTGCCTATGTGATGCAGGACATCGCCGACTACAAGGAGGAGAAAGACAAGAAGTCGGTCTCCCTCAACGAGGCGGAGCGTGTTGCAGAGCAGGCGAAACAGGATGAGAAAGCGCTCAAACGTACCAACGAGCGTCTGGCACGTCTTGGGAAGCCGGCGGTGAAGAGTCTGGATGAACTGCCCGCTGATTTTGAAGCACCCGATGAGTATCTCATCGAAGCGGCCAATATCACTGCGGATCTGGCCAAGGTCAGCAAACGCAGCTGACAAGGCGACCTCCAATGCACAAGGGCGACTGCGGTCGCCCTTTCTTTTTGTCTGACGTATTTGACGTAATGCAAATTGTTTGACCCCACCAGTTGGTTGTGACAGCCTCTTTCTCGCCTTTAACAAGCGTGGAAGCAGACAATAATGACCGATCACTCCCAGGCCATGACGGCCAAATATCGCCAGGATTATCAGGCGCCGCTCTACTGGATCGACACCATCGACCTCGATTTCCAACTGCAGGAGCCGCTGACCCAGGTCACCGCCATCACTCGCATTCGCCGCAACGGCGAGCACAATGCGCCGCTCGTCCTCGATGGTGAGCAGCTGACCCTCAAAAGCGTTGCCATTGATGGCATACCCTGTGACCACTACGAGCAAGGCGAGAGCAGTCTGACCCTGTTCAACCTGCCGTCCGAATGTGTGCTGACAATCGTCACCCTGCTGGATCCGGCTGCCAACACCGCGCTGGAAGGGCTTTACAAGTCTGGCGATGCCTACTGCACCCAGTGTGAAGCGGAGGGTTTTCGCCGCATTACCTATTATCTGGACCGCCCCGACATTCTGGCGCGTTACAGCACCCGCATTACCGCCGACAAAGCCCAGTTCCCCTTCCTGCTCTCCAATGGCAACAAGGTCGACAGCGGTGATCTGGATGGCGGCCGTCACTTCGTGCAGTGGCAGGATCCTTTCCCCAAACCCAGCTACCTGTTTGCGCTGGTGGCCGGTGATTTCGATGTGGAGCGCAGCCACTACACCACCAAGAGCGGCCGCAAGGTTGCCCTCGAGATCTTCGTCGACAAGGGCAACCTCGATCGCGCCGGTTTTGCCATGGAGAGCCTCATAAACTCCATGCGCTGGGACGAACAGCGTTTCGGCCTCGAGTATGATCTCGACATCTACATGATCGTCGCAGTGGACTTCTTCAACATGGGCGCCATGGAGAACAAGGGGCTCAACATCTTCAACTCCAAGTTCGTGCTGGCCAATCCGGCCACCGCCACCGACAGCGACTACCACGGTATCGAACGGGTGATCGGTCACGAATATTTCCACAACTGGACCGGCAACCGCGTCACCTGTCGAGACTGGTTCCAGCTCAGCCTGAAAGAGGGGCTGACAGTATTCCGGGATCAGGAGTTCTCCTCCGACCTGGGCTCCCGTGGTGTCAACCGCATCAACAACGTGCGTACCGTGCGCGGCCCGCAGTTTGCCGAAGATGCCGGCCCCATGGCGCACCCGATCCGCCCGGATGTGGTGATCGAGATGAACAACTTCTACACCCTGACCGTCTACGAGAAGGGGTCGGAAGTGATCCGCATGATGCACACCCTGCTGGGTGAAGCTGCCTTCCAGGCCGGCATGCGTCTCTACTTCGAGCGTCACGACGGCTCGGCCGCTACCTGCGATGATTTCGTGCAGGCGATGGAGGATGCTTCCGGTGTGGATCTCGGTCGTTTCCGTCGCTGGTACAGCCAGTCCGGCACCCCCGAGCTGACCGTTACCGACGAGTACGATGCCGCCAGCGGTATCTATCGCCTCCATGTAAGCCAGCACACCCCGCCGACTCAGGATCAACCGCAAAAGCTGCCGCTGCATATCCCTCTCGATATCGAGCTATATGACGAGCAGGGTGCTGTCATTGCGCTGCAGTATCAGGGCAAGGCCATCGGCAACGTGCTCGATGTGCTGGAAGCGGAGCAGACCTTCGAGTTCGATCGGGTGCCGGTCAAACCGGTTCCCTCCCTGCTGCGGGACTTCTCCGCGCCGGTCAAGCTGCACTATGACTACAGCGACGAAGCGCTCGCCTTCCTGATGCGCTTTGCCCGCAACGAGTTTGCCCGCTGGGATGCGGCCCAGATGCTGATCAACAAAGCAGTCATCGATGGGGTGGCACGGGTCCAGCATGGGCAGGGGGTTGAGCTCTCCCAAACCCTGCTGGCCGCCTTCGTCGCCATTCTGGACGACAGCGATCTCGATTTGGCCCTCAAGGCGGAGCTCCTGGCGCTGCCCGGTGAAGCGACCCTGGCCGAGCTGTTCGAGGTGGCCGATATTGATGCCATCCATCAGGTGCGCGACGCGATCCACACCCGTCTTGCCGAGGCCTTTGGCGCGCGTTTGGCGGCAACCTATCAGAGTCTGCGTCTGAATGGTTATCAGGTGGTGCATGCCGACATGGCCAAACGGGCCCTCAAAGGGGTGGTGCTCGGCTATCTGGCTGCGCTGGATGCGGAGCATGCTGATGCGCTGGTGCGCGAGCAGTATGCAACTGCCGACAACATGACCGACACCCTGGCGGCGCTGCAGGTGGCCAACGGCTATCTGTTGCCATGCCGCGCTGCGCTGCTGGCCGATTTTGAAGGCAAGTGGGCCAAGGATGGACTGGTGCTGGACAACTGGCTGCGGCTGATTGGTAGCAAACCGGCTGCCGATGTTCTTAGCGAAGTGAAACAGGCGATGAATCACCCCACTTTCAGCATTCGCAATCCGAACCGGCTGCGGGCGCTGATCGGCAGCTTCGCCATGAGCAATCAGGTGCAGTTCCATGCGGTGGATGGCAGCGGTTACCGCTTCCTGACCGATCTGCTGATCGAGCTCAACGAGGTCAATCCGCAGGTGGCCTCCCGCCTCATCACTCCGCTTATCCAGTTCAAGCGACTGGATGAGGTGCGAAAGGCCCTGATCCGCGCCGAGCTGACCCGTCTTGCCAACCTTGAGGGGCTGGCACGGGATCTGTTCGAGAAGGTAAGCAAGGCGCTGCAGCAGTAAGTGTCGACGGGGCAGGGGCGTGAATGCGCCTGCCCCTATTGTGTGATTTGTCGTGTGATCAGGAGCAAGTGTGAAGCAGTTTACTTTTCGGCTCTCATTGAGCAGTGACGAGGTGATGCTGATGTATCAGGGCCATGCCAGACGGCTGGTGGTGCGCAGCGAACAGGGATTGACCCTGGAGCTTGGCATAGAAAAAATACGCCCCTTTGTCGCCATCAATGGTGTGCATGGCTATTTTCGGCTGAAAACCCAGGACGATTACCGCTTTATCAGCCTCGAACGCATAAATTAACAAAAATCGAACAGATTACCGACTGTTTATCTGCTTTGCGTCACTATCTATCCGGCAAACTGGCACAAAGGTAGTGGGAATTTCTGTATTTTTGGTTATTTGCAAAATTTCTCACAGTTTAAGCCGTGATCTGTACCTTGTTTTTAACATCTCGTTAGCACCTTTCCTCGCCTTCCCTTATCCAAGCCATTACACTTCGCAACAACTCTGCACCAGCGGGTAACCAGGGTGGTTGCCTCTGCGTCGGTGGTTAATGTCGTCCGATAAGGAATATAAAAATGGCATTGAAAGACGCCCCTACCTCAGTTCTGCTCGAAAACGTTCTCAGCCTGATCCATCAAAAGTTGCCCAAAAACAGCGCCTCTCTGGTCGAGCGCTTCGTTGCCAAGTTCTACGGCAACATGGCGAGCTCCGACCTGCACGATCGCAATGACAGCGATCTCTACGGTGCGGCCCTGAGCCTGTGGAATGCCCTCAATCAGCGCAGCGGTACCGATCCCTACATCCGGGTCTACAATCCCGAGCTGACCCGTCACGGCTGGCAATCGCCCCATACCATCGTCGAGGTGATCCTGCAGGACTCGCCCTTCCTGGTGGACTCCATCCGGATGGCGCTCAAGCGGCTCAATATCACCGCCCACATGATGCTGCACCAACCGCTGCACCTCATTCGCGGTGCGGATGGCAAGATTGACGCCATTCTGGCGCTCGACAACACCGACGGGCAGACCTCGGTTGAAACGGCCTTCCTTATCGAGATCGATCACCTCACCAGCGAGGAGCAGATGGCCGCGCTGGCTGCCGAGCTCAACTCGGTGGCAGGTGAAGTGGCACTGGCAGTCGGCGACTGGCAGCCCATGCTGGCCAAGCTCAATGAGATCATTGACGAACTGCCCAAGCGCAAGCACCCGGTCAGCAAGGAGGAGGTGGCCTCCTGCGTTGCTTTCCTCAAATGGGTGGCTGCCCACAACTTCACCCTGATGGGTTATCGCCGTTACGACGTCAAGGCGGTGGAGGGGGATCACGAGATCCTGCCGCAGGCGAGCTCCAGCCTGGGGCTGATGAAAAACTCCATCAAGGAGGTGGGTCAGCGCCTTGGCAACATGCCAGCCAGCGCCCGTCACGCCGCTCTGAGTTCTGATCTGCTGATCCTCACCAAATCCAACAGCAAGTCCCGGGTGCACCGTCCGGCTTATGTGGATTACATTGGCATCAAGCGCTTTGACGAGCATGGCAAGGTGATCGGGGAAGATCGCTTCATCGGCCTCTACGCCTCTTCCATCTACAACACCAGCGCGACCCAGATCCCGCTCATCAGCCATCGTCTCGAACGCATCATGGCCGCCTCCGGTCACGAGAAGGGCTCCCACGCCTACAAGGCGCTGCTGAACGTATTGGAAACCTATCCCCGTGACGAACTGATCCAGGCCCGCGAAGAGGAGCTGCTGGCTACCGGCCTTGGGGTGCTGGAGATGCAGGAGCGGGACATGCTGCGGCTATTCGTGCGCCGGGATGTCTATGGTCGCTTCTTCTCCTGCATGGTCTATGTCACCAAGGAGCGCTACAACACGGCGCTGCGGATCAAAACCCAGCAAATTTTGCAGAAATATTTTGGCAGCAATGAAGAGGTGGAGTTCAACGTCTACTTCACCGAAGGCGTGCTGGCGCGGACCCACTACATAGTGCGGGTCAACAACAACAACGTGGATGTGGATGTGAACGAAGTACAGAACAACCTGATTGAAGCGGCCCGCAGCTGGGACGACAGACTCGACTCCGTGCTGCTCTCTCACTATGGTGAGGCCCGTGGCAACGAGCTGCGCCGTCGTTTCAGCACTGCCTTCCCTCGCGCTTACAAGGAAGATGTGCTGCCTGGCTCTGCCGTGGCCGACATCATGGCGCTCGATAACCTGAGCGAAGCCGAGCCGCTGGGCATGCTGTTCTACCGCGCCCAGGAGGAGGAGAACGACCGTCGGGTACGGCTCAAGCTGTTCCATCGCACCGAACCCATCCACCTCTCCGATGTGCTGCCGATGCTGGAGAACATGGGGCTGCGGGTGATCGGCGAGACCCCGTATCAGGTACGCACTCCGGGGGGCGATCTGTTCTGGATCCTCGACTTCTCCATGCTGCTGCATGGCGAGCAGCCCTTTGATCTGGCCCAGAGCCAGCAGCGCTTCCAGCAGGCGTTTGCCGCCATCTGGAACAAGCAGCTGGAAGATGACGGCTTCAACCGGCTGGTGCTGGGGGCGGGTCTCACCGGCCGCCAGGTGTCGGTGCTGCGCGCCTATGCCAAATACATGCGCCAGACCGGCGTCTCCTTCAGCCAGTCCTATATCGAAGAGACCCTGACCCGTTACCCTGATATCGCCCAGCTGCTGTTTACCCTGTTTGAGCAGCGCCTCGACCCGGCTGGCAAGCAGGATGCCAAAGCAGAAACCAAGTTGCATGAGGAGCTTGCCACCAAGCTGGATCAGGTCGCCAACCTGGACGACGATCGCATCATTCGCCGCTATGTGGAGATGATCGACGCTACCCTGCGCACCAACTACTACCAGCTGGACAAGGCGGGCAACATCAAGCCCTACATCTCCTTCAAACTGGCTCCCTCCAGCATCACCGACATGCCGCTACCGCTGCCGAAATTCGAGATCTTCGTCTACTCGCCGAGGGTGGAAGGGGTGCATCTGCGCTGGGGTAAAGTGGCTCGTGGCGGTCTGCGTTGGTCAGATCGCAAAGAGGACTTCCGCACCGAAGTGCTGGGTCTGGTGAAAGCCCAGCAGGTGAAGAACACCGTCATTGTGCCGGTGGGGGCAAAAGGCGGCTTCTACTGCAAACAGATGCCGGCGGGGGCGCCCCGTGCTGTCATCCAGGAGGAGGGTAAGGCCTGTTATCGCCTGTTTATTCGTGGCCTGCTCGATGTGACCGACAACATCATCGGCGGCGAGGTGATCCCGCCCAAATCCGTGGTGCGTCACGATGAGGATGACTACTACCTGGTAGTCGCCGCAGACAAGGGCACAGCCACCTTCTCGGATATTGCCAACGAGATCAGCCTCGAATACGGTCACTGGCTCGGCGATGCATTCGCCTCCGGCGGCTCGGTCGGTTACGACCACAAGAAGATGGGCATCACCGCCCGTGGTGCCTGGGAGTCGGTCAAGCGGCATTTTCGTGAAATTGGCGTCAACTGCCAGACCACCGACTTCACTTGCGTGGGGATTGGGGACATGGCCGGCGACGTGTTCGGCAACGGCATGTTGCTCTCCGAGCACACCCGGCTGGTGGGCGCGTTCAACCACATGCACATCTTCGTCGACCCCACTCCGGATGCGGCCAAGAGTTTTGTCGAGCGCCAGCGCCTGTTCGATCTGCCGGGCTCCAGCTGGGATGACTACAACCGCGAGCTGATATCACAAGGGGGCGGCATCTTCCTGCGCTCGGCCAAATCCATCAAGCTCAGCCCCGAGATGCAGACACTACTCGGCACCGACAAGGCCAGCATGGCGCCGAACGAGCTCATCAAGGCACTGCTTTGCCTCAATGTCGACCTGCTGTGGAACGGCGGCATCGGCACCTATGTGAAGAGCGCTCGCGAGAGCGATGCCGAGGTGGGCGATCGCAGTAACGATGCTCTGCGGGTCAACGGTCGCGATCTGCGGGCCCGCATTGTGGGTGAGGGGGGCAACCTCGGCTTTACCCAGCTGGGCCGGGTGGAGTACGCCAGTCAGGGCGGTCGCATCAATACCGATTTTACCGACAACGTGGGCGGGGTGGATTGCTCCGACAACGAGGTGAACATCAAGATCCTGCTGAACCAGTTGGTGGCGGCAGGGGATCTGACCCTCAAGCAGCGTAACCAGATGCTGTATGAGATGACCGACGACGTGGCGCAGATCGTGATCACCAACGCCTATCGCCAGTCCCAGTCTATCTCGGTCACCAGCTTCCGCGGCTCTGAACAACTGAAAGAGCAGCAGCGCTTTATTCAGGGACTGGAGCGGGAAGGCAAGCTGGACCGTGCGCTGGAGTTCCTCCCCTCTGACGAGGAGCTCTCCGAACGGATGGCGGCAGGGCAGGGACTGACCCGCCCCGAACTGGCGGTGTTGGTGGCCTACGGCAAGATGGTGCTGAAAGAGCAGCTCAACTGCCCGGAAGTGACCGACGAGCCCTTCCTCGCCAACATGCTGGTCACCAGCTTCCCGGCCAAGGTGCAGCAGCAGTTTGGTGCCCAGCTGGCCGATCACCCGCTACGCGGCGAGATAATCGCTACCCGGGTGGCCAACATGCTGGTTAACGACATGGGGCTCAACTTCGCCAGCCGGATGAAGGACGAGACCGGAGCCTCGGTCGCCGAAGTGGCTTGCTGCTTCGCCATGGCCCGCGAAGTGTTTGGTATGAACCAGCTGTGGCGCGATATCGAAGGGTGCGACAACCTGGTGGATGCCCAGACTCAGCTCGAACTGATGTTCTACAGCCGCCGCATTGTGCGCCGAGCCACCCGCTGGTTCCTGCGTGCTCGCAATCGCAGCTGGAGTATCAGCGAGAACATCGCCTTCTTCCGCCCGGCGTTCGAAACCTTAGGGAAGCACCTCTACGAGGTCATGGATGAGAGCGAAGTGGCCGAGCATCGTCAGGCTGTCGCCAAGTGGATGGAGAAACAGGTGCCGGAGGCCATTGCCCGTCAGGTCGCCCATATGAGCAGCCTCTTCTCCAGCCTGGATCTGGCGCAAATTGCCGCGGAGCACAAGACCGATATCCTGCGCGCCGCAAATGTTTACTATCGCCTCGGGGCCAAGCTTGATCTGCACTGGTTCCTCGACCAGATCAACCATCAGCCGGTCGGCAACCACTGGCAGGCGATGGCGCGTGCCTCCTTCCGCGAAGATCTTGACTGGCAGCAACGCAGTCTCACTTCTGTGGTACTGGAAGGGTGCAAAGATCAGGGAGAATGCGCTACCATACTGGCCGACTGGATTTCGGAGCATGAGCAACTCTTGTCCCGTTGGACCCACATGTTGGCCGACTTCAAGACCACCAGTACCCACGAGTTCGCCAAGTTCTCGGTGGCCTTGCGAGAGTTGAACCTGCTCCAGTTGAATTGTCGGGCACTTTAATTGCCAGATTAAGGCATGACACCGACATTACACCTAAAGCCCCGGCCAGTTGCCGGGGCTTTCTTTAAGGAGCAAAGATGTTGTACCCCATCGCCAGGCATTTCCTGTTCAAACTCAATCCGGAACAGGCTCACGATCTCTCCATGAAATATTTGCCCCGCCTTCTCGGTACGCCACTCGATTGTTTCTTCCGCCAGAATTTGCCGAAACGCCCCGTCACTGTCATGGGGCTTTCTTTTGCCAATCCGGTGGGATTGGCGGCCGGTCTGGATAAAGATGGTGAGTGCATTGACGCGCTGGGCGCCATGGGATTTGGTTTTATCGAAGTCGGTACCGTCACCCCCAGACCCCAAAGCGGTAATGACAAGCCGCGCCTGTTCCGGGTTATTCCGGCAGAGGGGATCATCAACCGGATGGGATTCAACAACAAGGGGGTGGATCATCTGGTGGCCAAGGTAAAAGAGGCCAAATATCAGGGAGTCATCGGCATTAATATCGGCAAAAACAAAGACACTCCCATCGAACAGGGCAAGGATGATTACCTGATCTGCATGGACAAGGTTTATGATCATGCCGGTTATATTGCCGTCAATATCTCTTCCCCCAACACCCCGGGTTTGCGTTCACTGCAATATGGCGAGGCGCTGGATGAATTGCTGGCCGCCCTCAAGGTGCGTCAGCAAGAGCTGGCCGCCCAATATAAAAAGTATGTGCCGCTGGCGGTTAAAATTGCCCCGGATTTAAGCCTTGAAGAAATAGATCAGGTGGCCGCGTCGCTGGTACGGAATGGTATTGATGGGGTTATCGCCACCAATACCACCCTCGAGCGCGAGATGATTTATGACATGCCCCACGCCGGTGAAGCGGGTGGCTTGAGCGGTCGTCCGCTGCAGCACAAGAGTACCGAGGTGATCCGTCATCTGGCCAAGGCGCTCAATGGTGCTCTGCCAATTATCGGTGTGGGTGGTATTGATAGTGCCATGGCCGCCCGTGAAAAATTGGCCGCCGGTGCCAGTCTGGTACAAATTTATAGCGGCTTTATTTATAAAGGGCCGGGGTTGGTCAAAGAGATTGTGACCAATATTTAAGAAATAGATGGCGGAGCCCTTTATTTGACGTTGCTGATTTCCTGCATATGGAATAAAGTCAACTGGTAATTATCAAGTAAGGGCTCCAACATGTTTATCCAACCGACCGATAGCTGGCAATGGCACTATGATGCCCAGAGTGACCGTCTGATGTTGGACCTGTCTGATAACATGTTATTTGCGACCGAGTATAAAGGGCGACAATTGGTGCCCAGTTCGTTTGCAGCCCAGCCTTTTTGTGTCGATGATGCCGCCCTCTATTATCAGTTGATGGATAAAGCAGCCGAACTTGAGTGGAGTATTCCCCATCAGGTTCAGTTGGTGCTTAATGCCATCGCGGTCAGTCGCTTTTATAAACCCCTGATGCCGCAAAGCTGGTTTTTTAGTGAACAACATCCGCAAGTGATCCCGCAAAACGGTGATCTGGTCCTGATGAATACACCCCATGGTAACGGCGAATTTATGGTCATTGAGGCAGGGGAGCAGGCCAGCGTCTGTTTGAACCTCACAGCCGATCTGGTATTGACCACCAGTAAAACTCTGCCGCGTTTCGGGGTGATCAAGGTGATGAATAACCGGATGAAGCCGCGTATTACCGTGACCGAGCAATATCGTCAGGTCAGTTGATATCTTTTCACCAATCTTTTTATCTCTGTGATTACACCGCTGCCTCTTTTTACTGTTGTCACCTCAATCGCGCCTCGTTTCTGATACTTCATTGATCCGCGTACATATTGCCCATTCTCATTGATCTTCATGGTTGTGATCCAGCCTCTCTTGAGGCTTGTTACATCCACTTGCACCTTGTGTTCTAACCCACGCAGTATCTTGGTCTTCCGTGCTGCAAGCATGGTGTCTTCCTCTTGTTTCGTTCTGCTTGCGTAGTGTCTCCCCCTAACTATCAACACATCACTCACTGCAGCGATGTTCTTCATACGACATTTTTTGCTTGAAACGAGAGCTATTCTCACTTACATTTTGTTATAACATAACAAAATGGAGTTGCCATGAAGTCTCATATTCACCCGGATTATCGTTTGGTGCTGTTCCATGACACGGCGGCAGATGCCTTTTTCCTGGTCGGTTCAACCATCAAGAGCGATCGCCGCTATACGTGGCAAGACGGGAAGGAGTATCCCTATGTATCGCTCGATGTTTCCAGCCAGTCGCACTCGTTTTATACCGGCAAGCAGAAGCAGGTTTCTAGTGAGGGAAGTGTTGCCCGTTTCAACAAGCGTTTTGGCGCATTTTCAAGCAAGAAGGAGTCCTGAATGCAGGTCGTCTGTTCACTCAAATCCGCACGGGCGCGTCATCCCGATTGTCAGTTGGTGCGCCGCCGCGGCAAATTGTTCGTGATTTGCAGAAGCAATCCCCGTTTCAAGGCTCGCATGAAGTGAGCCGCTAAATGATGTCTGGCCCCATGATCTCGCCATCGGGTAGTCATGGGGCCTTTTACCTTTATCGCCCCATATCAATCTGTTTCCATCCTGCTGTTTGCGCCGACTTTTGCATGCTCCAGTCCGCCTGATGAGGTATAATGCGGCACTATTTTTATGGGTTCCCCGTGAGCGTGATGAAAGAATTTTTTGCAACCTGCCCCAAGGGGCTGGAAAACCTGTTGGCCGATGAGCTGACCAATCTTGGCGCAGAGCAGGTCCGTGAGACCGTGGCTGGCGTCCACTTCAAAGGCGAACTGGCGATTGGCTACAAGGCCTGCCTGTGGAGCCGTTTTGCTTCCCGCATCGTGCTGGTGCTCTCCGAATTCCAGATGAACGACGATCTGGATCTATATCTGGGCGCCCACACCATTCCCTGGGAAGAGCACTTCTCCGGTACCTCTACCATCGCGGTGGACTTTACCGGTACCAACCCCGCCATTCGCAATACCCAATATGGCGCGCTGAAGATCAAGGATGCCATCGTCGACCGCTTCACCAAGCGCGGCCACGTGCGTCCTGACGTGGACAAGAAGTCGCCGGATATTCGCATCATGGCGCACCTGGGCAAGGGCAAGGCCAATATCACGCTAGACTTGTCAGGCCCGGCGCTGCACCAGCGTTTCTATCGTCAAGGCACAGGTGAAGCACCGCTCAAAGAGAACCTGGCCTGCGCCATGATTGCCCGTAGCGGCTGGGCCGGTGAGCCCATGATGGACCCCATGTGCGGTTCCGGTACCTTGCTGATTGAAGCGGCCTTTATCGCCGCCGACATGGCGCCTGCGCTGCGCCGCGAGCGCTTCGGTTTCGATCGCTGGCTGCAGCACGATAGCGAGCTGTGGCAGAGCCTGATGATGGAAGCGCAAGTGCGCGCCAAACGCGGCATGCAGCGCTGTGAAGTAAAACTGTTTGGTTGTGATGCCGACCAGCGTGTGCTGCTCAAAGCCCGTGATAACGCCAAAGCAGCCGGTGTGGCCCACCTCATCACCTTCAAGCAGGCCGACGTCACCAAGCTGGAAAACCCGCTGCCGATGCCTGCCCCTGTTGAAGGGGAAGCAGGTCAAGGGGAGGCCCGCCAGGTCGGCATGCTTATCTCCAACCCGCCTTACGGCGAGCGTCTTGGCGAGTTCCCGGCGCTGCTGGAAGTGCATCAGGCCCTTGGCGATGCCCTGCGTCGCAGCTTCCAAGGGTGGAGAGTCTCCATTCTTTCCGCATCCCCCGAACTGCTCAGCTGTCTGCGCCTGCGCGCCGACAAGCAATATCGCCTGTTCAACGGCGCCCTCGAGTGTCAGCTGCGTAACTACCAGATCGCACTGGACTCCGTGGCCTCCCAAAAAGAGGTGGCGCAGGATTTTGCCAACCGTCTGCGCAAGAATCTTAAAACCCTCGAGAAGTGGGCCAACAAAGAGGGCATCGATTGCTATCGCATCTATGATGCCGACTTGCCGGAATACAACGCCGCCATCGACCGCTATCAGGACTATCTGGTGGTGCAAGAGTATGCCGCACCCAAAGACATTCCCGCCCAGAAGACCCGTCAACGTCTGCTCGACATGGTGCAGGCTGCCATCAAGGTGACCGGGATGGACGGCGAGAAGGTGATCCTGAAGGTGCGCGAGCGTCAGGAAGGGAAACAGCAGTATCAGAAGCTCTCCGAAGAGCAGCACCGGATGGAAGTGCAGGAGTACGGTGCCAGGCTGTGGGTCAACCTCTACGACTATCTGGATACCGGCCTGTTCCTCGACCACCGTCAGACTCGCCGCATGCTGGGTCAGATGGCCAAGGGCAAGCGCTTCCTGAATCTGTTTGCCTACACCGGCAGTGCCACCGTGCACGCAGGTCTTGGCGGCGCCAGCGAAACCACCACAGTGGACATGTCCCACACCTACCTGAACTGGGCGCAGGACAACATGCGTCTCAACTCGCTGGTGGGCCGTCAGCACAAGTTTGTCCAGGCAGATTGCCTGAAGTGGTTGTCTGAAGCCGATGATAAGTACGACCTCATCTTCATCGATCCGCCCACCTTCTCCAACTCCAAGCGGATGGACGAGAGCTTCGACGTACAGCGCGATCACCTGCTGCTGATGCAGCACCTGAAGCGCCTGCTGGCGGCGGACGGCACTCTGGTCTTCTCCAACAACAAGCGTCACTTCAAGATGGATCTGGCCGGTCTAGAGGCCACTGGTCTCAAGGCCCAGAACATCACCCAGAAGACGCGACCGAAGGATTTCGAGCGCAACCAGCACATCCACAACTGCTGGATCATCACCCATGCGCCGGAGCAAGGCGAGGCGTGATGCTGACCCTGTTTCATACCGACGGTTGCCACCTGTGCGAGCAGGCCTGGGCGCTGGTGGAGGAGGCTGGTCTTGCCACCGCCACCCGCCAGTGCGACATCATGGATGATGAGCAGTGGCTTGCCGCCTATCGGGTGCGCATTCCGGTGCTGCGTGACGAAGCAGGCCGCGAGCTCGGTTGGCCCTTCACACTGGCCGAGCTCAAAAGCTGGGCCGCCCGTCAGGGGTGAGAGTGATTTGACGATAAAACGGGGGCAGACCCAGTCTGCTGCCCGTTTTTTTCATATGAAATAAGGAACACACATGGCTCTTTTAACATTGCACGGCGCGTGTCTGTCGTTCAGTGATTTTCCGTTGCTCGACAAGGCCGAGCTGACCATAGAGCGAGGCGAGCGCCTCTGTCTGGTGGGCCGCAACGGGGCGGGCAAGTCCACCCTGATGAAGGTAATTGCCGGTGAATTGCCCCTCGATGATGGCCGTCTGGTGTTGCAGCAGGACTTGAAAGTGACTCGTCTTGAGCAGGATCCGCCCACCTCGAGCGAGCTCACCGTGTTTGATTACGCCGCCGAAGGGCTGGCCGGAGTCGGTGAGCTGCTCAAGCAGTACCACCACATCTCCATGGAGCTGGCGAGCGATCCGTCAGATGCCAACATTCGCAAGATGAGCGAGTTGCAAGAGCAGCTCGATTATCAGAACGGCTGGCAATTCGAGACCCGTATCAGTCAGGTGTTGACCCTGCTGGGGCTGGATCCTGACGTGACCCTCGACAGCCTCTCCGGCGGCTGGCTGCGCAAAGTGGCGCTGGCCCGTGCGCTGGCTTGCGATCCCGACTTGTTGCTGCTCGATGAGCCGACCAACCACCTGGATATCGAAGCCATCAACTGGCTGGAAGATTTCCTCAAGGATTTTCGCGGCGCCATCGTCTTTATCTCTCACGATCGGGAGTTCATCCACAAGCTGGCGACCCGGATCATCGATCTCGATCGCGGCGCCATCACCTCCTGGCCGGGCAACTACGACGAGTACCTGCAGGGGAAAGAGGAGTGGCTGAGGGTCGAAGAACTAAAAAATGCCGAGTTCGACCGCAAACTGGCCCAGGAAGAGGTGTGGGTGCGTCAGGGTATCAAGGCTCGCCGTACCCGTAACGAAGGTCGGGTGCGCGCCCTTGAGGCGATGCGGATGGAGCGTTCCCAGCGTCGCGAGTTGCAGGGCAAGGCCAAGCTGCAACTGGACGAGGTCAATCGCTCCGGCAAGCTGGTGTTCGAGACCGAAGGGCTGGGGCTGGATTTTGGCGATCGCACCCTGTTCAAGGGGCTCGATCTGCAAGTGCTGCGCGGTGACAAGATTGCGCTGGTCGGTCCTAATGGCTGCGGCAAATCGACCCTGATCAAGCTGTTGCTGGGTCAGCTTGAGCCAACCCGTGGCACCGTCAAGGGGGGCACCAATCTGGAGGTGGCCTACTTCGATCAGTACCGCGAGCAGCTCGATCCCGAGCAGACCGTGGTGGACAACGTGGGTGAGGGCAAGCAGGAGGTGATGGTGCGCGGCCGCTCCCGTCACATTCTTGGTTACCTGCAGGACTTCCTGTTCGAGCCCAAGCGGGCCCGTACGCCGGTCAAGGCGCTCTCCGGTGGCGAGAAGAACCGGCTGCTGCTGGCCAAGCTGTTCCTCAAGCCGAGCAACCTGCTGATCCTCGATGAACCGACCAACGATCTGGATGTGGAAACCCTGGAGCTGCTGGAAGAGCTGCTTTCCGACTACCCCGGCACCCTGCTGCTGGTCAGTCACGATCGTCGCTTCATCGACAACACAGTGACCGGCTGCTGGCTGTTTGAAGGGGATGGCCGCATCAGCGATTACGTGGGCGGCTATGCCGACATGATGGCGACCCGTGAGCAGCAGCGTGCTCAACAACAGGCCAAGAGCACACTGGTGAAGGCGCCCGAGCCGGTCGTTGCCGCCGCGCCAGAAGCGCCAAAGAAGAGCAAGAAGCTCTCCTACAAGCTGCAGCTTGAACTGGAAGGGTTGCCTGCTCGTCTTGAGCAGCTGGAAGCCGAGCTGGATGCGCTGCAAAGCGAGATCAACCAGCCTGGGTTCTTCTCGCTGCCGGCAGATAAAACCCAGCCGAAGCTTGATGCGCTCAATGCCGCTGAAGCCGCGCTGGAGCAGGCATTTGCTCGCTGGGAAGAGCTGGAAGGACTCAAAAATCAGGAGTAAGTTCCCTGTAATTAAAACTTAATCCAGTTCAGTGCCTTGTGTCACATAGCCCGGTTAGGGTGGAAGTTTTTGTTTGACCCGGTGCGCTCGCAGGAGTAAAGATGAAAGCGACCGATGCAGAATTGGTCGCTTTTTTTGTTCCACGAAGAGGGTCGTAGATGATGAAGAGACAGAAGCGGGACCGTCTGGAAAGAGCTCGTGCTCGTGGTTATCAGGCTGGCGTGGTCGGCAAACAGAAAGAAGCGTGTCCGTATCAATGCCTGGATGCCCGAGGGCATTGGCTTGGTGGTTGGCGTGACGCCATGGAAGGGCGGGGCTCAGGCCTCTTCATGAAGTAAGTTACTTCATTACACTCATTACAAAAGGAAAGGGGCCGTTGTGGCCCCTTTGCGTTAATGCTGTTTTACCACCAATCAGAGAGATCAGAATGCGGTGGTATCTTTGAACAGGCCCACTTTCAGGTCGGTGGCGCTGTAGATCGGACGGCCGTCAACTTCGACCACTCCATCAGCAATCCCCATCACCAGCTTGCGGTTGATGACGCGCTTGAAGGTGATCTTGTAGGTCACTTTCTTGGCAGTCGGCAGGATCTGACCGGTGAATTTCACTTCACCTACGCCCAGAGCACGACCCTTGCCGGGGCCACCTTTCCAGCCAAGGAAGAAGCCAACCAGCTGCCACATGGCGTCCAGACCGAGACAGCCAGGCATTACAGGATCACCCGGGAAGTGGCAATCGAAGAACCAGAGATCCGGAGTAATGTCGAGCTCAGCGAGGATCTCGCCCTTGCCGTGCTCGCCGCCGTTGTCATTGATCTTGACGATGCGGTCCATCATCAACATGTTGGGGGCAGGTAGCTGACTGTTACCCTCACCAAACAGTTCGCCACGGCTGCAAGCCAGCAGCTCTTCACGGGTAAAAGAGTTCTTGCCCTGTTCGCACAGGGAAAGGCGGGCTTCCATGGTGGTATTGTCTACGGTCACGCGGTATTTCCTTCAAATGGGTCAAAGCCGGGCCAATTTAGCTTACAGTTGTTCGCTAAACAACTCCGATCACTTCATCAGCGGCCAAACAGGCGCCCCAGCAGGGATTGCAGCAGTCCGACTTTGGCAGTGGAGCCGTTCAACTCGTCCAACCGCTCCTGAATACGGCCAAACAGGGTATCGGGCATATCAGGCTCACCGGCGACACAGCCAGTCAGCAACTCGATGGCCTCTTCCACATGATCCACCGGGTGGATGTGGAACTGGCCCGCTTCAACCGCTGCAATCACCTCGTCAGAGAGGTTCAATTGCTGAATGTTGGTGCCCGGTAAAATGATCCCTTGCTTGCCGGTGATGCCGTGGATTTTGCACACCCGGAAGAAGCCTTCAATCTTCTCGTTCACGCCACCAACGGCCTGCACATTGCCAAACTGATCGACCGCACCGGTCACGGCGAAGTGCTGATAGATAGGCTGGCGGGCGAGGGCAGAGAGCAGGGCACACAGGCCGGTCAGGGAGGCACTGTCACCATCGATTTCGTGGTAAGACTGCTCGAATACCAGATTGGCCGACAGAGGGGAGGGGTTCTCGGCACCGAACTTGTTGGAGAGGTAGCCGTGAATGATCATCATCGCCTTGGCATGAATATGGCCAGCCAGTTCAGCCTTGCGCTCGATATCCGCCACGTCGCCATCACCCAAGTGAACAGTGGCGGTCAGGCGTACCGGTTCGCCAAAGTCATATGGGTGACCGGAGACCTGAATGACGGAGAGACCATTAATTTGGCCAATCTCTTCACCATCAGTCTGCAGCAGGATCTGGCCGTCGATAACCCCCTGATCGGACTGCTCAACCAGATAGTTGAGGCGATAATCCTGCTCCTCCAGCGCACCACGAATGTGCTCGTCGGTGACCTCTTCCGCTTCCAGCTCCCGTGCCAGACTGTCAGCCATCCTCATGATGGCGGAGAGTTGTACCGCGGAGAGAGAGAGCCACTCCTGGTGATCACAGAGTCTGCTGGCATGGCGACAGAGTGCGACAAGGGCTGCCGGTGTGAAATCCAGCAAGTTCCAGCGTTCACGTAACCAGGCCAGATACTGCAGAAACTCCTGCAGGTCTTCCTCTATGTTTACTTCGGATACTAGGTCGGCGCGCAGGAATATACGCTCTGACATGTCACGATCCAGCATCTGGAACTCAGCCACGTCCAGTCGGTCACCCACCAAGATCAGCTTGAGCTTGATGGGGGTCGCTTCAGGTGCAAAGAAGGGGGTTAGTGTCTTGCCTTCCTGATAGGCGTTCCAGTCCAGCTCGCCTTTTTGCATAGCATTTTTGAGCTTAAACCAAAGATGAGGCTGGTCGAGCAGCTCATCCAGTTGAAGAATAAGGTAGCCACCATTGGCCTGACGTAGCAAACCTGGTTCCAGCAAGTGCTGATTCGCGTAGACAGAACCCTGTTCTGTCTGATAGTTGATGGAACCAAACAGGGTATCCCAGTTGAGATCACGACCGTAAATTACCGGTGCTTCCTGCTCTTGGTGATGAATAAGCAGGTTGATCAGCACCGGATGCTGAAACTCCAGTCCCAATGCCACATGGGCCGCCAGATCCGAGAGAAAGTCATCGATCTTTGGATCGTTGTTTTGCTTGCGCATGATGCGGGTTACGATTCGCTCGGCATCGAGATGGTGGCTAAGCAACTTGAGTAGCTCGCCAACCATTTCGCAAAACTCAACGCCAGTACCGGGTTGCAGTCGCAGCCAGATAGGTTTGAACGGGTTGTTGAGATTCTCGGTATAGCAGAGGTCGAACAGATCGCCATCCTTACCATTGGAGTCGGCAATCAGAGTGCGGCACACATCTTCATAATCGGCACCGGGGAAACCGTTGAGCAGCATAACCGGGCAATCACCATCAAAACTGGCCAGACGTTTGATACCGGAGATTGCTCTGGGTTGCAGAGCGGCAAAGGGGATGGGATCAAGCTCACAAAGCCTGGGGAACTGTTCAATCGCAAAAGCGGGTTTTAATTGTTCTGATGTTAATTCAGCCACTTAAGACATCCGGTCGAAGATAGGATCAATTGTTGCCATTATACACAGTTCAATAAGTGGTGACAGGAAACAAGATACCAAATTTAACATAATATACATTATGCGCAGTCAGGCTTAGGGGTATCAGTCAGGCAGGTTGAATCACACATGGGCCGTCAGCCATTGCTATCACCATAGCTACGGTGCCATCACGCTTTGCATCAACGACCCATACTTGCGTTGCGGATGGTTCTTCAATGTGGAGAACTGCTAAGTGCACATCCAGCAACTCGTATACAGCATCGATTGCTGCAGGCAAGTCATTGCACAACTGATGAAGCTGCGGATCCTTGCCCCAAGGGTTTATCGTGTGCAGATATTTACCGAGCCGGGCGTAGAAGTTTTCAAAGCGTTTTCTCGTCATATACCCCGTTGTTTTGCGACCAACATGCAAGCTTCCATCTGGCTGACGAATTGCTGGGACAACTGGTATTGGATAAAAATCAGGGTTAATCGCAGCTAACGAGGTCATGATCTTTTGGGCATGGTAGTGATCGCCAATTTTCTTTATGTCTATGAAGGTCTTCATAACGCTTTTCACTGGGCGCAATTGAAGAAAAAGCAATGGCCTCCATTGCTTTTCGCATCTGCAAAATCGCACTGTCAACCTGAACTCTATCTTGAAAATTATTGCTATTTTTCATTAGCTTATCAGCGGAACCTAGATGATAGAGCGCTTCAGTCATCATCTCACGATAGATAATGTCGGGCTGTCTTTTAGCTTTTGCCATGTCACGTTACCTTGTCGTTTTTACAGATGCCGATAACCGTGTTTATCGGCATCTAATGAGAAAAGCTCCATTACCAACCGGTTACAGTGCTTGGGATCTGTAAAGCAGCACCTTGCTCTTCTCGGACACTTGAATCCTTTGGTAGCTCTACGGCAACAGTGAACTTTACCCTGCTAGTTTGCTGATATACGTCGTTCCCTTGGGTCTTTCCACCAAGGCTCAAAACGTTGATCACTGACTGCCTAGCCCCTGCTTCTGATTGCTGACTCTCAGTTACAACAAGCGCAACATCAAAATCTATATTCGTAAGACGTGGATATCTTGATGATGATGCAATGTGAGCATGAGGGTTCACTCGCCCTCCCAGGCTGGCAACATTATCAGACGCATTGGATACGCCTCTGGCTATTTGTTGAATAGCCGATTGAACAAATTCCTCTAGCTGCATCACGACACCTCGAGTCAGATTCTCTATTGAGCGGCATGCTCCATACGGATATTGGGGCTATTGCTTGCAAACCAAGCCTTTACTGACAAAAAACCTTCTTGTGAGAGATAACACCCCTCCCCTGTGACCAGTGTATTAAGGCAATCACAAGGAGCAAGGGGCTGGAATATTGGTGACAAATCAATGGAATTGAACAAGGCCCCTATCTGGCGATAAAGGCCTTGTGGTACGCGAATCAATTAAATCAGGCGGCCCAACCGGCGCTTTCATTTTGGCATGGGGTGCTGGTCAGGCTCTGGTTCCTGACTACTCCATGGTTCCTTGAACCGATTGCCATCCCGGATCAGTAAAAATAACCGCACCTGCTTGGATGAGACATTAATGACTCAAGGCTTGTTCTAAAGATGAACAGTAAAGTTCAGGGTAATGTCTCACTTATCGTGAATCTTTAGGAATGTCATCTCTCACTTCGTTACTTAATCTGTCCAACGGTTTTTGCTGCGCACTCTCATGTCGTTCACTGTTGCTGGTGTGCAGGTATTTCGAAGTGGTGTCGATGCTGTCATGTCCTGCATCGGCCTGTACGTGGGAGAGCGGCCGCCCGTGCAGATTGATGTCATGGGTGATCCCGGTATGGCGGATCGCATGGGGAGAGAGTTGCCGCATTTCGGCTGCATCCTGGGCAAATCCATCCTGCTCTGCCAATTCTGCGCCTTTACCGATGATCACCATGATCAAATCTCGTAGCTGGCGAATGCCGAGGTTGGCGTTGATCTCCCCCTGCTCGCGGCCGTGGGCTGCCGCTTTATGGCGAACGAACAGTGGCGTCTGTTCATCCGGTGTCGGCAAGGGAGAGAGACCGAGGAAACGGCGGTAGCGTTCGAGTGCCGCCAGCAGCGCTTGGGATACCGCTACGGTACGCCGTTTGCCCCCTTTGCTTTGCGGAATAAAGTAGCCCCAGACGCCGGTTTTGCGATCCCGCCTGAACTGCCCCATCACAGGTGTAAAGCCCGGCCGGGCTGCAACCTCAGAGATCCGCAGATAGCAGGCGTACATCAGAATGGTGAGAAAACGGCTGCGCTCATGCTGCTCCGGATGGTCGTTGGCAAGGGTATCGGCGGCCTGCATCACGTATGACCACTGCAACTCGCTGAAGGCCTGCACCTGATCATCGGCTTCCTGCTGTTGCGGCCGTTTGACCC
The DNA here is from genome assembly GCF_049175755.1 of Aeromonas sp. 600282. Lineage (NCBI taxonomy): Bacteria > Pseudomonadati > Pseudomonadota > Gammaproteobacteria > Aeromonadales > Aeromonadaceae > Aeromonas > Aeromonas sp. 600282. Next base: position 76,631 of record NZ_JAAKVR010000005.1, read on the forward strand.
GCTGCAGTAGCAGAGCGGGATTCCTGTCCATGTACTCCTCCTGGATTAGGAACTGGAAGAAGGCCGACAAGATGGCGAGCTTGGTCTTCATCGCCTGCTCGCTAAGACGATAGGGCAAGGTGCGGCCCAGTTCCCGCTTGCCGAGGAACGGTCGCCATTGCGGATTGGGCAACCGCTCTCCCCACTCCTTGTCGAGGACAAATTGCGCTACGTTGCGATAGGCGATCAACTCGTCAGGGGGGGACTGACAGTAGTCGAGATAGCGGAACATGATGCGGCGAGTGAGATCTTTCGGGCTGATGGCCGCCTCTCGAAAGCACCAGTGCAAAAAAGTGGTCAGTTCGCTGCGATAGGTTTTGTAGTTGTTTTCGCTGTTGCGCTGCTCCAGCAGCCAATCGACCGCCAGTTCGTAAACTAGCCCTGCATCGGGCACATCGTTGAGGCTGAGGTTGGCAAGGTACTGATTGACCTGCGGGTTACCGGCCTCCAGATAGATAAGGCTGTCAAACAGCGGCATGGCTGGCGGCAAGGATAATGGGTGTTGAGTCATGGTGATGCTTGTTGATGCTGAGATGAGTCGATATGAGCCTGTGAGCCGAGTTGATAGAAAAGGACTCGTGATAGATGAATGCGGCTTCTATTGGGATTGGTACTGCCTCTTGTTGCTGATTAAGGTCACCGGGAGCGATCTGGATAACGTTCTCTCCACCGTTTGCTCAATTATTTCCTCATAGACTTGGCTGATGTCGCTCAGTGGTGCACGCTATTCAGTTATGCATTCGATATGCACCGTTGTTAAAAAATTCTCGGGGTAAATAGCCGTGAAAATGGTTTTAAATGCAAATAAGGTGAATGTCGCGAGCTGTTTATCCCGAGAAATAGCAGGCTTGGGCAATCAGGCCACCTGCTTGAGTGGCTTCTCCTTGCGCTTGGCTGCTGGGGCCTCTTCCTCTTTCGTACCTGCCTGAACCTTGCCGCCGCGCAGCAGGGTTTGCAGCACATCGCGCTGCTCTGCCAGGTAGAATGCCAGACTCTCTTGCTGCTCTGGCGCCAACTCGATCGGGGCGCCAGCCAACAGGGTCATCAACTCGTCGGCCGTATCCAGCAGCTTGTCATAGGCATCGGCCTCTTTTTTGCTGGCAAAGGTCATTTTTTCCACTCCCCCACGAACAACCACATATTTGATCTCGACAGCCATGATGGCCTCCTCTTGGTGATGATGGATAGAGTATATGTATGGATATACAGTATTGCAAATAACCTCACCGGAAAAGAGTTCGCCGGGGTTTAGCGACAAAAGCCGCGCTGGATCAAGCTGTCTCAAAGTGCCATTTGACTTCCACGCCTGACTGGTCGGATCATGGCCTTATGACGATCGTACGACACCTGTTTATCCTGCTGATGGTAGAGGTGCTGCTCCTCGGGAGTATCGCCCACTTGGTCGTGGGACTCCCCTGGCTGCTGACCCTGCTGTTTGTGGTGTTTGCCCTGCTGGGGTTGCGCTGTCTGGTGGTGCTCGGCAGCTGGCTGTTTACCCGTTTCTACCCCTCCCCGGTTATCGGCCCCTGGCGCAGGGTGAAGATGATGGCGCAGGAGATGCTGGCCTACCTCTACACCTTCACCTTGCTCTTGCCATTCGAGCCTTTGTTGATGGCACCCGATCGGCTGCGGCCATGCCAGCGTCCCGTATTGCTGGTACATGGTTACGGTTGCAGTCGCGGGATCTGGCGCACCCAGCGCGCCCGGCTGGAGGCCGCAGGCCATGTGGTCGCTACCATTACCCTGATGCCACCATTTGGTCATATCGATGAAATGGTGCCGCTGCTGGCCACCCGGATTGACGATGTGCTGGCGCAGACCGGGGCTGACAAGCTGGTGCTGGTCGGTCACAGCATGGGGGGGCTGGTCTGCCGCGACTATCTGGCTATCCATGGTGGTGACAAGGTCGCGCACCTGATCACCCTGGCTACGCCTCATCAGGGGAGTCAGCTTGCCGCCCTTGGGCTTGGGGCCAATGCCCGCGAGATGGAGCCCGGTTCCGGCTGGTTGCAGCGTTTTGCCTCTGTGCCGCTTTGCGTGCCCGGCATCTCGGTGCGCACCAGTCACGACAATGTGGTGATGCCGCAGGAGCGACAACGATTGGCGGGAATGGAAGATATCGAGTTGCCTGCCATTGGCCATCTCTCTCTGCTCTACTCCCGCCGCACGACTGATCTGCTGATTGAGTTGTTGTCCCGAGTCTGACCCTCCTTATTCGTCCTTCAACTGTTGTTCCAAATAAAACAGGGGCCTGATTGCTCAAGCCCCTGTTGATCTCTTTATCCCATCACCCGGTTAGAAGTGGATACCCTTGATCAGGGTCGAGACGGCAACCTGATCTGCGGTGGCTTTGGATTTGTCGCCATCCTTGGGATCGGCAAAGGTGCGGAAGCTGGTGTTCATGATCACCTGCGCAACACGAGGTGCCAGGGCATGCACCACCTGACCAAACACCCCGAGGCGTGTGGCCAGTCGCACATGCTTGTTGATGATGGTATCGCACACCAGATCGGCCGCCTCTTCCGGCGTCATCATCGGCACCTGCTCATAGACCTTGGTCGGCGCGACCATCGGCGTTTTCACCAGCGGCATATTGATGATGGAGAAGCTCACCCCTTTATCGGCAAACTCGGAGGCGGCGGTACGCACCCAGGCATCGAGGGCAGACTTGGAGGCAACATAGGCGGAGAAGCGCGGCGCATTGGTCAACACCCCGATGGAGGAGATGTTGATGATGTGCCCTTTTTTCTTCTCGATCATGGTGGGCAGTACCCCCATGATCACCTTGAGCGCACCGAAGTAGTTGAGCTGCATGGTGCGCTCCAGATCGTGGAAGCGATCGAAGGAGTCCTCGATGGAGCGGCGGATGGAGCGGCCGGCATTGTTGACCAGAATATCGACGCCGCCGTGATCGGCCACGATGCGAGCGGTGATCTCCTCGGCTTGCGCCAGATTGGCGAGATCCCCCTGATAGATCTCGATGGTCAGCCCCAGCTCGGCAAACTCAGCTTTAGTCTCGGCAATCTTCTGCTCGTCGCGCGCGATGGTAACGACGTTGGCCCCTGCCCCCGCCAGCTTGCGTGCGGTTGCTCGGCCAATGCCGGAGGTGGCCCCGGTCACCAGCACCACCTTGCCCTCTACCCGACCACGCAAGGAGCGATCGATGAAGAGCTCCGGGTCGAGGTGACGCTCCCAGTAATCCCACAGCCGCCAGGCGTAGCTGTGCAGTGGTGGCACTTCGATACCGGTCCCTTTCAGTACTCGCTGGGTTTCGCGACTGTCGAAACGGGTGGGATAACTGATAAGGCGGAACACATCCTTGGGCAGACCCAGATCGGCGATGGCGGCATCGCGGATGCGGCGCACCGGCGCCATGGTCATCAGCATGGCGGTCAGGTGGCGGGGAATGAAATTAAAGAGAGAGGCGTTGATGCGGATCGCAGGCTCCGGCGCATGGGCGGCGCGGGAGAAGGTGCTCAGCATGTCGCCGACCCGCATCGGGTTGGGGTCGGTCAGGTGGAAGGTCTTGTTCTCCTCGCCCTCTTGATGGGCGATATGCACCATGGCATCGACCACGAAGTTGACCGGCACGATATTGATGCGCCCGCCCTCAACCCCGATGGCTGGCATCCAGGGCGGCAGCAGACGGCGCAGCTTCTGAATGGTCTTGAAGAAGTAGTAAGGGCCGTCGATCTTGTCCATCTCGCCGGTATTGGAGTCACCGACAACGATCCCCGGTCGATAGACTCGCCACGGAACTGTGCACTCGTTTCGCACAATCCCTTCCGCTTCGTGCTTGGTCTGGAAGTAAGGCATGTCGAGGTGTTCGGCTTCATCGAACATGTCCTCGCGAAACAGACCGTCAAACAGGCCCGCTGCAGCGATGGAGCTGCAGTGGTGGAACTGCCCCGCCCCCAGCCGCTCGGCAAGTTGAACAGCCTGACGGGTCCCTTCGGTGTTGACCTGCTGCTGGATCCCCGCCTTGGCGTTGAGATCATAGATGGCAGCCAGATGGAAGAAGTGGTCGATCTTGCCGATCAACTGCTCCTGCATCTCGACCGATACCCCCAGCAGCGGTTGTGTCATGTCGCCAAAAACCGGGACTGCGCGCGATTCATCCACATTCCAGAATGAGAACAGCTCTGGCAATTTCTCCTGATGAGAGGCGCGCATCAGAAAATAGACGGTACAGTCGGGATGCTGTTGGAATAACTTTTTGATCAATCGACGCCCGATAAAACCACTACCGCCAGTAATGAAATAGTTCATAAAGAGAATCCTGCTACTGATTAGGGTGTTACTAGGTTGTTAGATATATCACGATTCATATGGGAATCTGCAATTTGATTGTCGGTTCGTGAGCAAACCCTAATTTCGGTGGTGTGCCTGTTCCGTTATTAGGTAGAACCCTCTATTTTTTGTCCCTAGACTGAAGTCGAAAAATCAGTAATGCCACAACCCGATTGCAGTTTCGTTGTCGCCATTACATTTAACTGTCGTTATTCAAGGAGAAGATCATGGCTAAGAAATTGAAAGCGCTGGCAGGGTCAGTGACCGACAACCAACTCACCTCCACCATCAAGGAGTCCACCCAGCAGATCTGGTTGGCGGGTCTGGGTGCCTATGCCAAGGCGCAGGAAGAGGGTGGCAAGATCTTTGAAGCCCTGGTGCAGGAAGGGGAAGCATTGCAGGCCAAAACCCGTCAGAGCGCAGATGAGAAGATTGCCGCTGTGACCGACAAGACCGCCAATACCTGGGGTCGTCTGGAGCAGGTGTTTGAAGATCGCGTGGCCCGCGCTGTGGCCAGCCTCGGCATTCCGACCCGCAAGGATATCGACAAGCTCTCCAAGCGCATGGCCGAGCTGACCGATGTAGTCCAGCAACTGCTGGATGCGCAGGAAGAGGAAGCCCCTGCCGCTGAAGCCAAACCGGCTGCCGCCAAAAAGCCCGCTGCCCGCAAGCCTCCGGTAAAGAAGGCGCCGGTAGCCAAGGCTAAAGAGGCCGTGGTTGAGCAGGCCGCCGATCTCCTCTCCGCCGCTGAAGATGCGGTGAAAGAGGTGAAAGCCAAAGCAGAGAGCGTCCTGCCCTGATCCCTCGCGGTGACGGAAGGTGATTGATACCGGCCCATGCCCTGCGCTGGGCCGGTCTTGTCATGGTGAATGTCATGGATAGAGAGGCGACGCTATGAGTACCATCGCAATTGCCCTTGCTGGCGGCGGGCCGCTCGGCGGCATCTACGAGATCGGTGCCTGCGCAGCCCTCTCTGACAGCATCAACGGCCTGCGCCTTGACCATGCCGATATCTATGTCGGCGTCAGTTCGGGGGCCGTGGTGGCATCGGCGCTGGCCAACGGCATCTCGCCGGCTAAGCTGGTGCGGATCCTGCTCAGCGATGATTCGGGGGAGATGTTTGACCCGGCCACCTTGCTGCGCCCCGCCTTTCGTGAATATGCCGACCGCCTGACCTCGATCCCGCCACTGGCGTGGCAGAGCCTGACCTACTATCTGGCGGCGCCCTGGAAGCGCAGCCTGTTTGAATCGCTGCAGGGGCTCTCCAAGGCCATTCCGACCGGACTGTTCGACAACCGCGGGGTGGATCGCACCCTGACCCAGTTTTTCTCTCGTCCCGGCCGCAGCAACGATTTCCGCCAGTTGCGCAGTCGACTGTTTGTGGTAGCCACCGAACTCGACACCGGTCATCCGGTCGCCTTCGGCAGCTCGGGGCTCGATGATGTGCCCATCTCGGCGGCGGTACAGGCGTCAGCCGCCCTGCCCGGTCTCTTTCCGCCCTCCTTGATCAACGGTCGTTACTATGTGGACGGGGCGCTGATCAAGACTCTGCACGCTTCGGTAGCGCTGGAAGAGGGGGCGGATCTGGTGTTCTGCATCAATCCGCTGGTGCCCTATGATGCGGACATGGCCGCCGGTGCGCCGACCAATCTGGTGGACAGCGGTCTGCCGGTGGTGCTGGCCCAGACTTTTCGCGCCATCATCCACTCCCGCATGCATGTGGGGATGGATCGCTACAGACACCAATATCCCGACGCCGATGCCCTGCTGTTTGAGCCCTCTTCAGCCGATGGCGAGATGTTCTTCACCAATGTGTTCAGTTATCGGGATCGTCGTCGCCTCTGCGAGCACGCTTACCAGCATACCCGCCGCGATCTCTGGCAGCGCCGTGACGAGCTTGCGCCGGTGCTGGCCAAGCATGGCCTAGAGCTCAATCTGGCCGCGCTGGCCGATGAAGATCGCACCCTGCTGGCCCCCGGCATTGGCTCGGTCGCCGCCCTCGACAAGTCGCTGGAGCAGTTGCAGCACTGGCTTGCCAAACGCTATCGCCACGGCGTGCGCCGTTCATCACCAAAGGAGTAGCATGGATCGCAAACCCAAACGCCGTACCCGGGAGCGGATCCTGACCACTGCCCTCGCCTGCTTCAATCGACAAGGGGAACCCAGCGTCACCACCTCGGCCATTGCGGCCGAGATGGAGATCAGCCAGGGCAATCTCTACTACCACTTCCACAACAAGGAGGAGATCGTCAACGCCCTGTTCTGCGAATTTGAACAGCAGATGGATCGCCTGCTGGAGGCGGTCAGCACCCCGTCCGATGAGCCAGAAGATATCTGGCTCTTTCTCCACCTGATGTTTGAAGCCATCTGGCAGTACCGTTTCCTCTACTACGATATCGCGACCCTGATGAGTGGTTATCATCAGGTAGAGCACCGCTTTTCCGCCCTGCTGCGCCGCAAGGAGCAGACTGCCATCGCCATTTGCAACCATCTGCAAACGGTCGGGCTGATGGAGGGCACGGCGCAACAGATGCGCACGCTGGCGGCCAATGTGGCGCTGGTGGGCACATTCTGGATCTCTTATCAGCGGGCACTGCACCCCAAGGCGGACGCCGATATTGCCCTCGGCGTCTTTCAGGTGATGCAGCTGGTCGCACCCTATTTGCGGGCCGATGCTCGCGCTCATTTGGGCGCCCTCGCCCACCACTACACCGACAAGGTTTGATTCACATGCTACAGGGAGAACAAGCATGACCACTTCACAACTCGAATTTGTCACCTTCCCCTACGCGGATGCGGCCTATGACTATGCCGGCCAGAAGCTGGCGGACAACTGGGATCGCCTCCATCAGGGGGATGCCGAACCCTGGCCCGAGGATGAACAGGTACAGGATGCCTGGCGGGCCTATCATGCCGGGGATTTTGCCCGGGCCGTCGCCCTTGGCGAAGCGGCCGGTGAGGCGGGCCTCAATGTGGCGAACAAGGCACTGGTGATCCATGCCAGCTATCTGCTGGAAGACAAGTATGCCAAGCGCGCCGCCTTCGAGCGGGCGGCCAGCCATGCCGAGAAGCTGCAAAAACGCCAGCCTGACAATGCCAACGCCTGGTACTTCCACGCTCTGGCCCTCGGTCGCTACAGTCAGGTCATTTCCATCTCCAAGGCCCTCTCGCAAGGAATTGGCGACAAGATCAAGGCAAGCCTTGAGAAGACTCTGGAGCTGGCGCCAGATCACGCCGAGGCCCATATTGCCTTTGGCGCCTGGCATGCGGAGATCGTCGACAAGTTGGGGGCCATGATCGGCGGCCTCACCTATGGCGCCAAGAAGGAGGAGTCCGAGCGTCACTTCAAGGAGGCGCTGGCGCTGATCCCCGACTCGGCTATCGCCCGCATGGAGTACGCCAACGCTCAGGTGATGCTGCACGGCAAGAGCCGCCTGAAAGCCGCCGAAGCCCTCTATGCCGAAGCGGCCGAGTGCGAACCCATGGATGCCATGGAGCGCCTCGATGTGGAGGCGGCGCGCGAAGAGTTGGAGGATTAACCGCCACTCTTGCCACGGATAGACAACAAAACAAGAGGCCAACCCGCGGGTTGGCCATCTTTTATGATGGGAGCTGACCGGTTGGCTACGCCGTCACTGGTTGCTCAAGTGCACACTCAACCGAGCAGCGCATCCAGTCCGTTGGGGTCAAACAGTAGCTCCGGCTCCATCAGCACCAGCAACAGCAGTTGCTCGAACTCCACCGCAAACCGCTCGACCACCCGATCCGGGTCCGGTACCAGCTTCTTGTCGGTGATTAGGCCCAGTTGCACCTTGTGATCGTAAGAGAGGATGGAGACGCCGACGCCGATATCCCCCGATTGCGGCACCCAGAACAGCGGCTGACGCAATTTTGCTCCAGCCAGATAGAGGGTCTGCTGCGGGCCGGGCACATTGGTGATCACCGCGCTGGCCTTGGCCGTGAGCAGCTCGACGGCCTGCTGTTGCACCGCATTGGGGGCCATGCCAAGGGCATGTAACAAGTTGAGCACCACCACGGGTTGCAGCGAGGTGCGTAGCGCCTGCATCCGGTCACGCACGGTATAGAGCCGCTGCAACGGGTGTTCAACATCCAGTGGCAAGTCCAGGGCCACCAGCCCGAAGCGGTTGCCAAGTGCCCCCTCATCGTCCGGTGCACGCATATTGACTGGCACCAGGGCGCGGATCTTGACCTTGTTGGCATCATCCCCCTTCTCCTGCAGGTAGTGGCGAAACGCCCCTGCGGTGGCGGCGATCAGCAGATCGTTGACCGAGCAGCCCAGCACCTTGCCCACCGCCTTGATATCCGGCAGATCAATTTGCTCCGACCAGGCCACCCGCTTGGTGCTGGTGGTTTTGCCCCGCAGGCGGCAGGGTGAATCATCACCGAGGGTGGCGATATTGCACAGCTCGCTCGCCACATCCCGCCCGGTCTTGAGGTAATCCACCGCCTTGGTGGGATGGGTGACCACTTCGACATATTTGGACCAGAGGCTACCGGTCAGTTTGAGACCAGCCCGCACCAGACGGCTACCCTGGTGGCAATCCTCCTCATCCTCGTCATCGCTGTCATCCAGTGGCTCCGGTGACGGTGGTCGCGGCGCCCCTTCCGGTGTGTTATCCATCATGGTCAGCATGGCCCGCACCAGCGAGAAACCATCGCCCATGGCGTGGTGAATGCGCACCACCAGCGCTTGCCCACCCAGCGACGTGTCGGTCAGGTGCATATCCCACAGGGGGCGCTGGTGGTTGAGCGGCGTCGAGGCGAGATCGGCCACCAGCTTCTCCAGCTCCAGCTTGCCCGCTTCACCCGGCAGGATCACTCGCTTGAGGTGCTGATCGAGATCGAAATCGGGATCATGACGCCAGTAGTAGGAGCCCCCCTCCAGCACGGCCCGCTGGTGGAAGCGGGGTTGCACCGAAATGGTATGGCGCAATCCGGCCCGCAGACGCGCTTCATCAAGCTCCCCTTCAAACATCAGGACACCGATGATCTGCATCAGGTTGTTGGGTCTGTCCATGCGTAACCAGGCGGTATCGACGCAGGAGATAAATTCACTCAGTGGCATGGTTGTTTCCCTACAAAATGAATTTACCGAGGCGGCAAATTGCTCCTGTCTTCATATCCGGATGAAGACTTGATGCAATCAGAATGACATTAATGAGTGCCGACTCGAAATATGAAATAAAGATGAAAGATTACTTGCAAAATAGAATCGAGACCTCGCTGGAGAATAAATCTGACAAACCATATGGCTTACCAACTTATTTCAAACAGCCATCGTTTACAGCTGATTTATTTAAAACCAGTGCAACGAAGAGTTTCAAACACGTTTGGGGCAAGGTAAGCGATTGTCGACATAATCGAGGATCTCTTGCTCCAGTACACTGCGTACTGGCAACAGCATCAAACCAAGATGCACTTCCAGTTCCAAGGTATCTTCGTCCAGGGTGAGAGTGCCATGTACCCCTGAGCCGCGAAAACGAAGCTCGGTCTCCTCTTCATCTGCCCATTCGCAATCGAGTTGATAGCTCTCGCTCATGTCCGCAGCGATGGCTTCGGCCGCGATCCGAGCGGCGGCCAATCCCAGCGGATGCTGACGGCTGATCTGGATGGTAGAGAGTGCGCTGCTGCCAGCGAGCGAGTTGAAGAACATGGTCGTTACTCTGGGTCATAAGTTAGTTATTGATATTAAACACATGTTCACAACAAATGAAAGGATGGTTCACATAAATGGGACTCACTTAACAGAGTCGAGAGGGATGCAGGCCATCAGCGGGGCATGGCATTTATTCCCTCCCCCGTGCGCGCTACACTTGTCACGGAACGGTCAGCAAAAGCTGCTTATTTTTCATTCATTTGTATCTTCGTATCACCGAATCCCCATCAATGGGCCCAAGGCCAGAGAGCTGTAGATGACGCATCAAGAACATGCCCACGACGACGATAGCACCCTGGGTCGGCTCTACCGCCAGCTCAAGCGGGTTGCAGCCTTGCGCGAGCAGATGCGTGCCCACCCGGAAGATCAGCAGGATCGGGATCGGCTACGCCAGTGGCAGGCCGACCGGTTGGGGCGAACCCATCGTGATCTGCTGGAGAGTGACCGCTACGGCCCTGCCGCCGAGTTCTTCCTGACCGACCTCTATGGCCCGGGGGATTGCGCCCGCCGCGATGCAGATGTGATGCGGGTGATGCCGACCGCCGAGCGGTTGTTGCCGGAGTCCGGTCTCAAGGTGCTGGCGCAGGCGATCGAGCTCGACGCTCTCTCCGAAGAGCTGGATTACCTGATGGTGGTGGCGCTGCGGCGTATTGATGGCATTGCTCCCATCACGCCGGACCATTACACCATCGCCTATCGTGCCGTAGGCGAGCAGGCGCGCCGGGAACATCAGATTGCGTTGGTGAGCGAGCTTGGCATGACACTGGACAGACTGGCGAGAAAACCGCTACTGGGTGCGACCCTCAAGCTGGTGTCAGGGCCCGCCCATCTGGCGGGGCTTGGCGAGCTCTTCTCCTTTGTCGAGCGCGGCTATCAGGTGTGTCATCAGATGGGGCGTGCCAACGAGTTCCTCGAGACCATCGCCAGTCGCGAGACGGCCATCATGACGGCACTCTTTAACGGCGACGACAGTGCGCTGGGGTAAGGCTTATCGAGGGATCAGCCGCCGGAATAACAAAGCGGGCCTATGAGCCCGCTTTTCGTTTATCACTGTTTGCCGATATGTTGGCCAATGCAAGACCGGTCAGATCACCAACAGATCCATAAAGGCGTGTACCGGGGTGGCTGCAAGGCGCGGCCCATCCTGACAAAGGGCCAGAATGTCGTTGACCCGTTTGGCCGGGAAACGGGTGGCCAGATTGTGCTGGAATTTCTCCACCAGCAGCGGGATCCCCTCCTCCCGCCGGCGGCGATGGCCGACCGGATACTCCACCTCCACCTTGGCGGTGTGAGTGCCGTCCTTGAAGAAGATCTGGATGGCGTTGGCGATGGAGCGCTTGTCCGCCTCCAGATATTCACGGCTGTAGCGTTTTTCCTCCTGCACCACCATCTTGCTACGCAGCGCGTCGATGCGGGGATCGGCTGCTACATCATCCTCGTAATCCTCGGCAATGAGGCGACCGAAGATGAGCGGCACCGCCACCATGTACTGCAGGCAGTGATCTCTATCAGCCGGGTTGTTGAGGGCGCCGACCTTGCTGATGATGCGAATGGCCGACTCATGGGTTGTTAGCTCGATACGGTCTATCTCGTCGATCCGCCCCTTCACCTGCCCATGCAGCTTCATGGCGCACTCCACCGCAGTCTGGGCGTGGAACTCGGCGGGATAGGAGATCTTGAACAGCACGTTCTCCATCACATAGCTGCCGTATCCCTGATGCAGGGCGAACTGATTGCCCTTGAACAGCACATCGTAGAAACCCCACTTGGGCGCGCTCAGTACGCCTGGATAGCCCATCTCGCCGCTCATGGTGATAAGGGCGAGGCGCACCGCGCGCGAGGTTGCATCCCCCGCTGCCCAGCTCTTGCGCGACCCCGCATTGGGGGCATGACGGTAGGTACGCAGGCTCTGGCCATCGACCCAGGCCTGGGAGACCGCATCAATAACCTGATCGCGGGTGCCACCCAGCATATGAGTCACCAAGGCGGTGCTGGCGACCTTGACCAACACCACGTGATCGAGACCCACCCGGTTGAAGGAGTTCTCCAGCGCCAGCACACCCTGAATTTCGTGGGCTTTGACCATGGCCACCAGCACATCGGCCATGGTGAGCGGCGCCTTGCCCTCGGCCACGCGAGTACGGGAGAGCCAGTCGGCGGTGGCGAGAATACCGCCCAGATTGTCGGATGGGTGACCCCACTCGGCGGCCAGCCAGGTGTCGTTGTAATCGAGCCAGCGGATGATGGCCCCGATATCCCAGGCCGCCTTGACCGGATCGAGGCAAAGCTGGGTACCGGGCACCCGGGCACCATGGGGTACCAGTGTACCGGGGACTATGGGGCCAAGGTGTTTGGTGCACTCGGGGAAGCGCAGGGCCAGCAGGCCACAGCCGAGCGTATCCATCAGGCAGTAGCGGGCGGTGTCGAGAGCCGCAGAGCTGGTAATGGGGTGGTTGCAGACATAATCGGCAATATCTACCAGTACCTGATCGGGCTCGGGTCTGTGGTTGACGTCGACGTTGGCGGACATCGTGATTTCCTTATCGTTGTTGTAGGGAGACAAAGTGACGGGGGGCCGGGCCGACATAATCGGCGCTCGGACGGATGATCCGGTTGTGCTCGCGCTGCTCCATCACGTGGGCGCACCAGCCGGTGACCCGCGAGCAGACGAAGATAGGCGTGAACAGCTTGGCCGGGATCCCCATGTAGTGATAGGCGCTGGCGTGGAAGAAGTCGGCGTTGGGAAAGAGCTCTTTCTCTTCCCACATCACCTTCTCCGCCTCGCAGGAGACGCGATAGAGGCGATCATCACCCACCGCCTCGGCAAGCTTGGCCGACCACTCCTTGATGATGACGTTGCGCGGATCAGAAGTGCGGTAGATGGCGTGGCCAAAGCCCATGATCTTCTCCTTGGCCGCCAGCTTGGCCAGCAGTTCGCGCCTTGCCTGCGCCTCGTCTTGCCAATCTTCAATCATCGCCATGGCCGCCTCGTTGGCACCGCCGTGGAGCGGGCCACGCAAGGTGCCGATGGCGGCGGTGATACAGGAGAACATGTCAGAGAGCGTCGAGGCGCAAACCCGCGCCGCAAAGGTGGAGGCGTTGAACTCATGCTCGGCGTAGAGGATGAGGGAGACATGCATCACCCGACGCTCCAGCTCGCTCGGCGCTTTCTGGTGCAGCAGCGCGAGGAAATGGCCACCGATACACTCTTCATCGGTATCTAGGGCGATGCGAACGCCCTCGTGACTGAACTTGTACCAGTAGATCAGAATGCCCGGAAAGGCGGCCAGCAGCCGATCCGCCACTTCGTGCTCATGCTCGAAACCATCTTCCGGCTCCAGATCGCCGAGCATGGAGCAGCCAGTGCGCAGCACATCCATGGGATGGGCATCGGCGGGAATGCGCTCCAGTACCTCCAGCAGCGGCAGGGGCAAGGTGCGCAGGTGACGCAGTTCGCGCTTGTAGGCGTCAAGCTGCTGCTCACCGGGCAATTCCCCCTTGAGCAGCAGATAGGCGACCTCCTCGAACTGAGCGCTGTCGGCCAGCTCCTTGATGTCATATCCGCGATAGGTAAGACCGGTGCCGCTCTTGCCTACTGTGCAGATACTGGTCTCCCCTGCGCTTTGACCGCGCAGACCGGCCCCGCCCAACGGTTTTTGCTGTCCCATAAGCTGCCTCCTATTCCTTGGCTGTAAACAGACGATCCAGTGTCTGCTCGTAGTGGTGATATCCGAGGAAGTCGTAGAGCGACTCCCGGGTCTGCATGGTCTCCACGACGGCCCGTTGATGGCCATCCTGGCGAATATGGTGATAGACGTTGAGGGCGGCCTGATTGGCTGCGCGGTTGGCACTTAATGGGTAGAGCACCATGTCGACCCCGTAGGCGGCCAGTTGCTCTTTGTCAAACAGCTCGGTTTTGCCGAACTCGGTCATGTTGGCGAGGATCGGCACTTTGGCCGCCAGCTTGAACTGGTCGTACTGGGCAAGCTCGGTCACCGCTTCGGCGAAGATCATGTCGGCACCGGCGGCCACATAGGCAGCGGTGCGTTCAAGAGCAGACTCCATCCCCTCCACCGCCAGTGCATCGGTGCGGGCCATGATGACGAACTCGCTATTCTCGCGGGCATCCACTGCTGCCTTGATGCGATCGCACATCTCCTCCAGCGTGACCACCGCCTTGTTGGGACGGTGGCCGCAGCGCTTTTGGGCCACCTGATCTTCCATATGGACGGCGGCAACCCCTGCTCGCTCGAACGCGCGAATGGTGCGGGCGATATTGAATGCCCCGCCCCAGCCGGTGTCGATATCAACCAGAAGCGGCACACGGGTCGCCGCTGTGATCCGCTCGGCATCGATCAGCACGTCGTTGAGGGAGGTCATTCCGAGATCCGGCAAGCCGTAGGAGGCATTGGCCACTCCGGCGCCGGAGAGATAGAGGGCTTGAAAACCGCTGCGCTCGGCCATCAGCGCCATATAGGCATTGATGGTGCCGACGATCTGCAGGGGATGTTCATTGGCAAGGGCGGTGCGAAAGCGCAGGCCTGCCGAGGGGGACAAACTGGACATCATGACTCCTTTCACCTGTCTAGTCTGGCTATCTAATATCACGTTTACGTCAACGTCAATTATACTTTCGTAACATTCTGGCCGCAGGCAAGACAGGAAACCGGTTTTAGGGTAAATTTCACCAATTCCTTCAACAGGTTGAATTGTATGATGGAGCCCGGTTCCGTGATTGTCTGTCCGGCGTGCGACTTGCTGATCCAGCGCAAAGCACTGCCGCTGCGTCGCCATGCCCACTGCCCGCGTTGTCACCAACATCTCTATGGCCGTTATGCCTTTCGTCCCTCCCAGTTGATGGCCCTGACCATCACCGGATTTCTGCTGCTGCCCTCCGCCTTTTTTGAACCGCTGATCTATCTGCGCCTGGCTGGGGTCAACTCTGATGCCAACTTGTTGCACGGGATTTTTGTGCTGTTGGGCGAAGGGGAGTTCTGGGTTGCCTCTCTGGTGCTCTGGTGCGCTGTGCTGGCCCCCATCGGTCTGTTGACCGGGATCTTTGCGCTGGCATCGGGCCTTGCCAAACGCTGGCATCTCCTTGCGCCAACCTTGAAGGCAGTCGAAGTGTTTCGTCACTGGGCCATGCTGGAGGTCTATATCGTCAGCCTGCTGGTTGCCTTGTTCAAACTGATCGATATCGCCGATGTCAGGTTGGGTGGCGGGCTGCTCAGCCTCGGCATTCTGATGCTGCTCAACATGAGTTTGCTGATCCTCTTTGATCCGTCCCCCTATTGGGATCGGATCCCGCTCAAGGAGAAAGGCGATGACCAGCGCCCGTGAGATGGGGCTTTGCCGCTGCCATACCTGCGGCCTGCTGGTGCGTTATCAGGCGGGATGCGTCTGTCCACGTTGCGACAGCAAGCTGCAGGTGCGGATCCCTCATTCGCTAGCCTGGTCGTGGGGCTTGCTGGCGCTGGCCACCTTTATGCTGCTCCCCGCCAACCTGCTGCCCATCACCCATTTCTACAACAAGGGGCTATTGCAGTCGGATACCATCTTCAGCGGTATCATGATGCTCTATCGCAGCAAAATGAGCGGGATTGCCACCATAGTCCTCACCGCCAGCATACTGGTACCCGTGGGCAAGATATTGGGGTTGGGCTGGATCTGCTGGCAGTTGCAGCGGGCCAAGCCGGTGCGGCGCAAGCGCCAGCTGGTGATGTATCGGGTGATCGATTTTATCGGTCGCTGGTCAATGCTGGACCTGTTCGTGATTTCGCTGATGGTGGCACTGGTCGATCGGGGTGTACTGCTGAGTGTCCGCGCTGGCCCGGGGGCTACCGCCTTTGCCGGTGTGGTGGTGCTGACCATGATGTCGGCCCGCATGCTCGATACCCGTTTACTGTGGGACAAGGCGGCCCGTTAATGATTTCTCTGTTTTTGTCTGATGTGCTGTTTAATACAGCCAATAAGGAGTCGGTATGATCGGGGCTGAACCCGTCATTGAAAAGCGTCGCTGGTTATCGCCGGTCTGGCTGTTACCCCTGATAGCCCTGCTGCTAGCAGGTGGCTTTCTCTATCAGCAGGTATTGAGCCGTGGCCAGCTTATCCAGATCAACTTCGCGCAAGGCAACGGCATCTTGCCGGGCAAAACCCAGATTCGTTATCAGGGGGTGGCCATCGGCGTGGTGCAAGAGCTGGAGCTGGCTGAAGATGGCCGCAAGATTGCGGTGATGGCCAAGATTGACAGCCGTGCCAGACCGCTGATCCGCAAGGGATCCGACTTCTGGCTGGTGAGCCCCAAGGCGTCGCTCACCGAGATCTCCGGTCTCGATACCCTGGTCTCAGGCAACTACATCAACCTGCAACCGGGGCGTGAAAGCAATCCGCTGGAGGAGACCTTCGATGCCTTGGAAGGCCCTCCTCCCGGCTATCAGGCTCAGGGGCGCATGCTGCACCTGACCGCCGATTCGCTGGGTTCGGTAGGGATTGGCGCCAAGCTCTATTTTCGCGGCATCGAGGTGGGCAGCGTCATCAATACCCGCCTGGGTCAGGACAACCAGAACGTCATTCTGGATCTGGTGATCGAACCGCGTTTCGAACATTTGGTCAAAGCTGATACCCGCTTCTGGAACATCAGCGGTATCAAGGGCTCCTTCAGTCTGGCTGGCGTCAACGTGGAGGCAGGCAGCCTCACCTCCATCCTGAGCGGCGGCATTGCCTTTGACTCGCCCAAAGATTCACCGGAGCCAGAGAAGGGACAGACTTTCGTCCTCTATAAAGGGCTGGCGGAAGCGGCGCGCGGCGAGCGCATCGATATCATGGCGGGCGATCTGCCCATCAAGGAGGGAATGCCCATTCTCTTCGAAGGAATCGAAATTGGTCGCGTCGATCCCATCCACCTTACTGACAAGGGGCGGGTGGTAACGGCACTGATCAATCCGGAGCAGGCTTATCGCATTACCGACAAGAGTCAACTGGTGTGGGAGAGTGTCTCCCTCTCCGCGACCGGTGTGCAGCATGCAGATCGCCTGCTCTCCGGCCCGGCCATTCGCCTCGACTATGTGGCGGGCAAACCGGTACAGAAGATGACCCTGACCGATCGCGCCCCCCAGAGCGGCACCAAGGTGACGCTGCAGGCTGACGATCTGGCGGGGCTCAATCAGGATGCACCTGTCTGGTACAAGGGATTGCAGGTGGGCCGTATCAGCCAGCTCACCCTGGATGCGCACGGCAATGCCAGCATTGAGCTGGTGATGGCGCCGAACTATGGCCATCTGCTCAACCGTGCCCGCTTCTATCGCGCCGCCCCGTTGCAGATCGATGCCGATCTGAGCGGCATCAAAGTAGAAACCAGTCCGGCCAGTGCCTGGTTGGGGGGCGGGATCAAGCTGGTACAAGCCAGCAGTGGCGAGCGGATTAACCGTCTCTACCCCAGTCAGGAGCTGGCACTGCTCGGCACCCGTGATGCCAAGCCGCAGCGCTGGTTGCTCAAGGCAGATCAGGCCGATGGCATTGGCATTGGCTCGCCTGTGCTCTATCTGGGGCTGGAAGCGGGCAAGGTCAAACAGCTGCGCGCCGCCAAAGAGGGGGTCGAGATCGAGCTCGAGATTGATGGGGTGTATGCGCCTCTGCTCGCCCAGCAACCCCAATTCTGGAAAAAACCGGCCATCGACACCAAGGTGCGGGTCGATGGTGTGCAGGTCAAGGTGGGCAACCTCGGTACCCTGCTGCGTGGCGCCATCGAGTTCGATCGGTTGGCCAATGGCCGCAGCAGTCATCAACTGTTCGATTCCAGGGAGCAAGCCAAGGCCAAGGTGCGCCAGCTGTCACTGGTAGCAGAGAGCAATCCGGGGCTCGGGATTGGCAGCCCGATCCGCTATCGTGGGGTCGATATCGGCAAAATTGAAGAGATCGAGCTGGAGCCGTCTCTGGGTCAGGTGATCTTCAAGGCCGAACTCGATGGCCACTATGCCGAGCGTTTCCTGCAGTCCGGCGCCCGCTTTACTCTGGTGCAGGCCAAGCTGGGGCTCGGCGGGGTTGCGCACCTCGATACCCTGATCAAGGGGGCGTTTGTGGAGGCACAACCGGGTAAAGGCGCTGGCAAAGATCGCTTCCCCTTGAGTCAAGTCGGCCCGGTGGGTCTGGCCCTGACCCTCAAGAGCCCATCCGTCAATGGCCTGAGCGTCGGCAGTCCGCTACTGTTTCGCAAGATGGTGGTGGGCAGTGTCACCAAGGTGGCGCTGGCTCGGGATGGCAGCGAGGTGGTGATCGACGTCAACGTGGATCAGGAGTATGCCCATCTGGTACGGGCCAACTCCCATTTCTGGAATGTCTCCGGGGTCAAGGCGGATATCGGGCTGACCGGCGGCACTATCGAAGTAGAGACGGTGCAGAGTCTGTTGGCCGGCGGTATTGCTTTCAATACGCCGGAGAGAGAGATGGGGCCAACCGTCAAGGCTGGCCACAGCTATCCGCTCTACGGCAAGGCCGAGAAAGAGTGGCTGGAGTGGAGTCCGCGTATCCAGCCCTGATCTCTTCCCTTTACGTACCTCATCCAAGCCCGGCACAGTGCCGGGCTTTTTTATATTCCGGTACCTGTTGATAGGGTTCAGATTCAGAATATTCTTAGCCTTGTGGTAGGATATCGCCCCTCTTTTTCGGTCAACGAGACGGCACAGTGCACGACAACACCTTCCTTCCCGATTACTTTTTACGCCACATTGCGGCCATCATGCCGGCCCATCTCTCGATGGATGAGTTTGTGGCCAGTTGTCGACGTCCGCTGCGCCGCAGCATTCGGGTCAACACCTTGAAGATCGCCGTCTCGGATTTCGTCGCCCTGATGGAGCCACTGGGTTGGCAGCTTGACCCTGTCCCCTGGTGTGATACCGGCTTCTGGCTCACCCGCAGCGATGAAACTGTCCCACTTGGCAACACCGCCGAGCACTTGAGCGGGCTCTTCTATATTCAGGAAGCGAGCTCCATGCTGCCGGTGACGGCACTCTTTGCCAGCGACAAGATCAAAGCGGATGGCATGTTGCTGGATGCGGCGGCGGCCCCCGGCTCCAAGACCACCCAGATAGCCGCCTTGATGAACAACCAGGGAATGCTGGTTGCCAACGAGTTTTCCAGCAGCCGGTTGAAAGTGCTTAGCGCCAATATCCAGCGCTGTGGCGTGACCAATGTGGGGATGACCCATTTTGATGCCAAGGTATTTGGCCAGTGGTTGCCGGAGACCTTCGATGCCATCCTGCTCGATGCCCCCTGCTCCGGTGAAGGTACGGTGCGTAAGGATGAAGATGCATTGCGCAACTGGAGCATCGAGAGCATCGACGAGATTGCGACGGTGCAACAAGGGTTGCTGGAGAGCGCCTTCCATGCCTTGAAACCGGGGGGGGTGCTGGTCTACTCCACTTGCACCTTGAGTGAGCAGGAGAACCAAGCGGTTTGCCAATCCTTGCTGGACAAGTTTGGCGATGCCTTGAGTTTTGACTCGCTGGCAGACCTGTTCCCTCATGCAGAGCAGGCCTGCACATCCGAGGGATACCTGCACGTTTGGCCCCAGATCTTCGACAGTGAAGGCTTTTTCGTCGCCAGATTGCGCAAGCATCACTCGGTTCCCAACACCATGTTCAAGCCGGGCAAGCTGGGTAAATTCCCCTTTGCGCCGCTTCCTACCAAAGAGGCGGAACCCATGTTGCGCGAGATTGAAGCCAACTTCGGGGTGGCACCACAGGGTCTGCTGTTTGGCCGCAATGACGAGATCTGGCTCTTCCCCCAGCGGTTTGATCAGGTGCAGGGCAAGTTGCGCTTCGATCGCATCGGCATCAAGTTGGCCGAGACCTTCAAGAAAGGTTATCGCCTCACTCATGAGTGGGCATTGGCCTATGGCGATAAAGCGAGCAAGGGCGTGGTCGAGCTGGATAGCGCCAATGCGCGGGAATTCATGATGGGGCGGGATGTCTGGCCAGAACAGGATGCTGGTACTGGCGAGGTGATCGTCCGCTATCAGGGGCATACCCTGGGCATGGGGAAATGGGTGGGGAGTCGGGTCAAGAATGCCCTCCCCCGCGAGCTGGTGCGTGACAACAATCTGTTCAATGCGTAGTGGGTTGTTCGGTGCATCAGCACTTGAACGAGTCTGAAATACCCACACTCTGGTTGAACTTTTCTTCGGATCTTGAAAAGCCTTGAGCCTTGTCTAAGCTTAAGGCAATCCGAACACCAGTTAGCGCACGGCTCTGCAAGGAGCCAATTCCCCTATGCCAGGTACAAGGAATTCGTACCTGGCTTTTTTTATCTCTTCACGTATCGCTGTTACTTCACTCTTGGCTCTATTCGACGGTCTCTTCGACCTGTGTGGCGACTCTGTTTTCAAACGGAGGTTCTCTACCCAGCTCATGTTGGTAGAGCAGATCGATCGCCTGCTCGATGAGTGATGCCTGACTGTCTTCGAGATGAAGACCCAGTGCGGCCAATCGTTCGGCGTGGCGATTGCTGATCCAGCATTGCAGCCGGGTATGGGTCTCCTGCTTGCGTTTTACATGTTGGCGCTGCCGCTCGGCATTGTTTTGGGGCCCCGCCTCTTGCTCTTCACGCACTGTCATTTCTTGGCTCATATGTCCTTGCGATATTACGTTTCCGAGTTTGTTATCTCTCACCACATGCCATTATCCATTGGAAGATGCCCTTCCCCTTTGGGCTGCACGGCAAATATATCATCAGATCAACAAGATATCATTTAACATAAAAAATGAAGTGACGCAGTGGAGTCAAAGCAAGCCATCAAGGGCATGATCGGAGAATTTGTGGGCGTCATCGAAATACTCCTGCAGGGTTCGCATATCCTTGTGGCGCGTCACCTCGATGATCTTGTTCATTGGCTTGCCGGCAGTCACCGCCGAGGTGATAAATCCGCGCCGCAGGCTATGGCCACTGACGTAAAGATCGTCGATGGTTTGGCCGGTTCGGCGTTTGATCATCAGATTGATGCCCTGGGGGCCGAGTGGTTCGGCCATCAGTTGACCCCAACGATTCATGCGCCGAAATAGCGGCCCCTCGCTGATCCGGCTTTTGTGTAGCCACTTTTGCAGTGCCGACACGGGACAGTAGTGCTTGCCCGGGATCAGGGCGATCTCGGTTTCATGCAGCTGATGTTTGCTCGGTTTGAGGCGAAGGCGGATCCCCTGCCCCATAAAATCGAGATCGCTCACCTCAATTCGGGCCGCTTCCGAACGGCGCAAGGCGCCACTGAACATCAGCAGTATCAGGGTGTGATCACGCAAACCCGCGAGGTCATTGGTGTCGATGCCATCCAGCACCTGGGTCAAAGGTTGCAGCGTCAGGGCACCGGTTTTGCGTTTGCGGTTATCCCCCAACCTGACAATACCGCGCATCATCTCCTTGATTTCGGGATGTTCGGTGGGCATGGGGTGAATCCCTTTCTGCTTGAAGGCATAGCGGATCCCCGCCAAACGTCTCACCAGGGTTGCCGGTTTACGAGGTTCACCGTTACGCAGCTCCCCCTTCCCCTCCTCTTTATCCAGCCATACCCAGTCGGCCAATACGCCGTCAGCCTGATCTGCGAGAAAGTTCATGATGTCGTGATGGGTCGTTTGCAGCGGATCCAGCCCGTGCAATTGGCACCAGAAGACAAAAATACGGGTATCCGCCTGATAGGCATTGAGGGTGGAATCCGCTTTTGCACTGCGCAAAAAGCGGCGTGCCCGACTATTAAGCTGTGCATCGAAAACAGTCTGCAGTGATTGATGAGCTGGATTGGACAAGGATGGATATGCCACGGAACTCTATGATTCATATGAAGTTTGAGAGGATCTTACAGGATCCTCCACACACATCAAGTATCGATAATGAATATTATCGATACTTAGAGCATCCTACTTTAATACCCATTGACCACGCTGAATAAAGGAAACATCGGAATATCATTCGACCCGGTTTAGCAAAAACGAAAGAGTAAAATTGGCAGGGAAAGTGAGAGATAACACTGTGTGCAGTTTATATTCAGGTGGGTAATCAGCTTGGCATTTGAAATATAAAAAGCCCCGAGCAACGGGGCTCCTGTGTTATTTTTTCGCCAGTTTGAATAGTTCAAAGAAATTCCGGCTGGTGGCTTCTGCCAATTCGTTAAGCGGAATATGGCGCAGGTCGGCAATAAACTGCGCAACGTCTCGCACAAAGGCGGGTTCGTTCTCCTTCCCCCGATGCGGCACGGGTGCAAGATAAGGCGAGTCGGTTTCGACCAGCAATCTGTCGAGGGGAAGTGCCTTGACCACCTCTTGCAGTGCAGACGCATTTTTGAAGGTGGCGATCCCGGAGATGGAGATATAGAACCCCATCGCCATCGCCGCTTGCGCCATCTCGAGGGATTCAGTGAAGCAGTGCAGCACACCGCCGACCTGATCCGCTCCCTCTTCGCGCATGATCTGCAAAGTATCTTGCTGGGCATCACGAGTGTGGATGATCAGCGGCTTGTTCAGCGCGCGGGCAACCCGGATATGTTCGCGGAAAGAGGCTTGCTGCACCTCTTTGTTCTCGGGAGAGTAGAAGTAGTCGAGTCCGGTTTCGCCGATGGCGATCACTCTTTCGTCAGCAGCCTGTGTCAGCAACAAGGCTGCATCCACCCCGGGTTCCTGATTGAGCGGATGTACCCCGCAGGAGGCAAACACCTGGGGATAGGGGGCGATCGTCTCGAGCATGGTCGAGAACTGTGCCTGAGTCACACTGACACAGAGAAAATATCCCACGTCCAGTTTCGCGGCCTTAGCCAGTACATCAGCCATGCTGGTCTGCTTACTGCCATAGCTGAGGCGATCGAGATGACAGTGGGAATCAACGAGTAACATATAAAACCTTTCTGCTTGTCGGTACTTATAACCAGCGACTGAGCCAGTTCATCAGATGGATGGTGGGATTGGAGAGCTGGCCCGGCTGGCAAGCGGCCTTGAGGGCAACCAACTGCTGCTCTGCTTCCAGCAGTTTTTCACTGGAGTGCTGCTCCGCCAACCGTTGACTCAAGATGGCCAGATCAGGCATGGCCAGCTGATGGTGAACACATCCGGCCTGGGTTTTAAGGGCATCACACAAGAAGAGCTGCAACCAGTGCAACCTGACCTGCGTCTCCTGACCAAGCTGGCTGCACAAAGCCGTCGCCTTGACCGGACTTTGACTCAGGGCGACAAACTGCTCCAGCAGTTCGCGGCGAGTACCGTCCTGTTGCTGCTCGATATAGTCGAGTACCCGCAGCGGGGCACCCTGACAGATCCGCACCTGAGCCAGAGTGGCCTGATGACCCTGCTCGGCCAACCAGCGTACTGTCTCCCCTTCTGCAGGCAACTGACAGACATGTTTGTGACAGCGACTGAGAATGGTGGGAAGCAACCGGGAAACCTGGGAAGCGATCAGCAACAGCAAGCTGTCGCCGGCCGGCTCTTCCAGGGTTTTCAGCAGGGCGTTGGCCGCCGATTCGGTCATCCGCTCCGCATCTGGAATTATCACCACCTTGCCACGGCCGAGCTGGGCAGAGCCCTGCAGCCGGGTGCAGATCTCGCGAATGGCCTCGACCCCGATGGTCTTGCTGTCGCGCGTTATGGTGCCGAGATCCGGGTGGTTGCCCTTGTCAAACAACTGGCAGGAGTGGCACTGACCACACGGTTCTCCACGATCCGGTTGTTGGCAAAGGTGCAAACGCGCCAGCCGCTCAGCCAGTTGCTCCTTGCCAAGACCGGGATCGCCCAGCAACAACCAGGCGTGGCCGAGACGACCGGACTGGGCCGTCTGGCTCAGGGCATGCCAGTCAGGGATCAGCCAGGGATACATAGCGGCTCGTTCGACAGATAGTGATCCAATGCACACTCGATGGCCGCTTTGACCTGTTCCGGCGTTTGCGCCGCATCGATCACCACAATGGAATCATCCTGGGCGGCCAGTTCGAGATAACGAGTTCGGGTACGCTCGAAGAAGCTCAGTTGCTCCAGTTCGATGCGATCCAGTTCGCCGCGATGGTGGGCGCGCTGCAAGCCAAGGGCGGGATCGATATCGAGATAGAGGGTGAGATCCGGCTTGAAGTTGCCGAGCACCGCCTGCTTGATGGCACGGATAAGCTGGGCATCGATACCACGGCCGCCCCCCTGATAGGCCTGGGAGGAGAGATCGTGGCGATCCCCCACCACCCAGACACCGTCGGCCAGTGCCGGCTTGATGCGGGTCTCCACCAGTTGTACCCGGGAGGCATACATCAGCAGCAATTCCGCCTCGATGGTGAGGCGCTCGTCGTGCACCTCTTTGACGATGGCTCGCATCCGCTCGGCCAGTGGCGTACCACCCGGCTCGCGGGTGCACTCGATCCGGTTGATGTCGTGACGCTGCAGATAGTCGGTCACATAACGAACGGCCGAGCTCTTCCCTGCCCCTTCCAATCCTTCGATCACAATAAATTTAGACATTAGGGTTTCTTCAATATGTATTCGCGAACCGCCCGATTGTGTTCATCGAGGGTCTTGGAGAAATAGTGGGCACCGCCCCCCTTGGCGACAAAGTAGAGATAGTCGGTCGATTTGGGGTTGAGCGCTGCTTCGATGGAGGCCTTGCCCGGCATGGCGATGGGCGTGGGCGGTAGGCCGTCGATCACATAGGTGTTGTAGGGATTCTTGTCGGTCAGATCGCTGCGGCGAATATTGCCATCGTAGCGATCTTTCACCCCGTAAATGACGGTGGGATCAGTTTGCAACTTCATACCCAGACGCAGTCGATTGACAAACACCGAGGCGATCTGCGCCCGCTCGTCCGGCTGGCCGGTCTCTTTCTCGATGATGGAGGCCATGATCAGCGCCTCATAGGGCGTTTTATAAGGCAGGTTGGCCTGCCGCTTCTCCCAGCTCTGCTGCAGGAAAGTCTCCATATCCTGATGGGCACGGCGCAAGATCGAGAGATCGCTGGCATGGGTGGTATAGGCGTAGGTTTCCGGCAGGAACCACCCCTCCAGCTTGCCATTCTCAATGCCGAGCTCCTGCGCCAAGTCGGCTTCGGATTGCTCGACAGTCAATCGCTCAAGGTATGGGGCGCTGGAGAGCTGCTTCTGCCAATCCTCGAAACGGGAACCTTCGACGAAGGTGAGGCTGAAGTGAAACTCCTTGCCCGATGCGAACAGAGAGAGGGTCTCCTTGAGAGGGGCCCCTTCCTTGATTTCATAGGTGCCCGATTTGATGGCCACCAGTTCGGGATGGCTGCGCAGCCAGAGCCGCACCGCCCAGGGGCTGGCTTCCCCCTCCCCCAGTTCGGCAATGAGGCGCGCCGCATGGGCGCCCTTCTCCACCGTAAAGAGTCGGGTCGGCCCCTTGTTGGTGAGCGTCTCTACCTGTTGCCATTTGTAATGTACATAGCCCCCGGCAGCGGCTACCGTCAGTGCCGCCCCCGCGAGCAGGGTGTAAAGCCGATTAAACTTCAATGACCAAACGCTCCTGTAAACGGCGACTCAATACCGCTGGGGGATAATGGATATCCTCGATGCCATTGACCGGCACGACCCCCATCAGGGTATTGGTGAGCCACACCTCTTCCGCCTGCCATAGTGACTCCAGCGGAGCCTCTACCACACGCAACTCAATACTCATCTGTTTCAACATCGCCATCACCTGGCGGCGCATGATGCCATCGACACCACCGCGGGCGAGATCGGGCGTAAACACCGTCTTGCCCCGACGCCAAAACAGATTGGCACTGACCCCTTCAATCAGAAAACCACGACTGTTAAGCACTATCCCTTCGACTGCATTTCGGCTGACAAGTTCGCTTTTCAGCAATACCTGCTCCAGACGATTCAAGGTTTTAAGCCCGGCCAGCATAGGCGCATCACCGATCCGCTGGCGGCACACCACCATCTCGATCCCCTCCTGTTGCCACTGGCCATAGTGAGTGGGAAATGGCGCCAGAGTGACAATCCGGGTTGTGTGCTGACATCCGCTGCCATCATAGCCCCGCCCCCCCTCGCCGCGGGTCAGGATCACCTTGACCACGCATTGTGGCTGCTCGGACACCATCTCTTCAACCTCCAGGGTCAAGAGATCCCAGTCCGGTTCAACCAATCCCAGCCGGTTGTTGGCCAGCTGCAACCGTGCCAGATGGGCAGGCCACTGCAACACGCAACCCTCCCTGACCGCCATGGTGGTGAAATGACCGTCACCATAAGCCAGCCCCCGATCATGGGCCGAGATGGTATCAAGCTTCATGCCATTGATAAGCAAAGGGATCCCTCCGATAAAAAAGGCCCGATACCGGCAGTATCGGGCCTGTGTCTTTGCCCTGCGGCAAATTATACGCGTTTGAAGATCAGTGAGCCATTGGTGCCGCCGAAACCAAACGAGTTGGAAAGGGCGTACTCGAAGCTGCCTGGCTTGGCCACATGGGGTACCAGATCCAGATCGCACTCATCATCCGGGTTGTCCAGGTTGATGGTGGGCGGAGCCACCTGATCACGCAGGGCCAACACTGTGATGATCGCCTCGATGGCACCGGCGGCGCCAAGCAGGTGACCGGTCATGGACTTGGTGGAGCTGACCATCAGGGATTTGGCGTGCTCACCAAACACCGACTTCATGCCACGCAGTTCAGCCACATCACCCAGCGGGGTGGAGGTACCGTGCGCGTTGATGTAACCAATCTGCTCGGGGGCAATGCCGGCATCCTTGATGGCATTTTTCATGGCACGAGCGCCACCGTTGCCATCTGCAGGAGGCGCAGTCATGTGGTACGCGTCACCGCTCATGCCAAAACCGACCAGCTCGGCGTAGATCTTGGCGCCACGGGCCTTGGCGTGTTCGTACTCTTCCAGCACCAGTACACCGGCACCGTCACCCAGCACGAAACCGTCGCGATCCTTATCCCACGGACGGCTCGCTTTTTGCGGCTCGTCGTTGCGGTTGGAGAGTGCCTTGGCGGCAGCAAATCCCCCCATCCCCATCGCGGTGGAGGCTTTCTCGGCGCCGCCAGCGACCATCACATCGGCATCACCGTAAGCGATCATCCGGCCAGCCATACCGATGGCATGGGTACCAGTGGTACAGGCGGTGGTCACAGCGATGTTCGGCCCTTGCAGACCTTTCATGATGGAAAGATGACCGGACACCATATTGATGATGGTGGACGGAACGAAGAAGGGACTGATCTTGCGTGGGCCGCCGTTGACCAAGCTTTCGTGGTTCTGTTCAATCAGACCCAGACCGCCGATACCGGAGCCAATGGCCACGCCGACACGTTCGGCATTCTCTTCATTGATGGTCAGGCCGGAATCATCCAGCGCCTGCATACCGGCCGCGATGCCGTATTGAATGAAGAGATCCATCTTGCGAGCGTCTTTACGGTTGATACCGTACTGCTCGGGATCGAAATCTTTGACCAGACCCGCGAAGCGGGTTGCAAACTCGCTGGCATCAAAGTGTTCGATAAGGGAAATACCGCTCTGCCCGTTGAGCAGTGCTTGCCAGCTGGATTCGGCAGTGTTACCCACCGGGGAAAGCATCCCCAAGCCGGTCACCACGACTCTGCGTTTTGACACTGAGGTAGTCTCCGAGAGGTGTTTTGAAAAGGAACAAATACAAAAGAAGCGGCCCTTGGGCCGCTTCTTTCAGAACAGGAACTTATTCCTGATTAGCGGTGATGTAGTCGATAGCCGCTTGAACAGTGGTGATCTTCTCGGCTTCTTCATCAGGAATTTCGGTATCGAATTCTTCTTCCAGCGCCATTACCAGTTCAACGGTATCCAAAGAGTCAGCGCCCAGGTCGTCGACGAAGGAGGCAGCGTTCTTAACGTCTTCCTCTTTAACACCCAGTTGTTCGATGATGATTTTCTTTACGCGTTCTTCGATGTTGCTCATGACCTGAATTTTCCTTTAAAAATACGCTATTTGCGTCTGGTTGGGGTAGTTTATTCAATTGACGTGAGTTTGCAAGTAGCTTGCCGCTGGTCAAACCACGAAATGTGCCAAACTTCGGCGTACTATCGCAAATTTGAACAGATCTTACGACAAATTGATTACACCATGTACATCCCGCCATTAACATGCAGGGTTTCGCCGGTGATATAGGCTGCTTCATCAGAAGCCAAGAATACCACAGCTGCGGCAATTTCTTTTGGATCACCCAAACGGGCGGCAGGCACCTGACTCATGATGCCGGCACGTTGATCGTCATTCAGGGCACGGGTCATGTCGGTTTCGATGAAACCGGGAGCAACCGCGTTCACTGTGATACCACGGGATGCCACTTCCCGCGCCAACGATTTGGTAAAACCAACCAGACCGGCCTTGGCGGCAGCATAGTTGACCTGACCGGCATTGCCCATGGTTCCCACCACGGAGCCAATGCTGATGATGCGACCGTGACGTTTCTTCATCATGGCACGCAACACCGGTTTGCTCAGACGGTAAAGCGAGGTCAGATTGGTATCGATGATCTCGTTCCACTCGTCATCTTTCATCCGCATCAACAGGTTGTCACGGGTGATCCCTGCGTTGTTGATCAGGATGTCGATGTCGCCAAAGCGCGCCTTGATGGCGGCGAAGACGGCTTCGATGGATTCTTGGCTGGTCACGTTGAGTGCCATGCCACAACCATTCTCGCCCAGATAGGCGCTGATCGCCTCGGCACCGCTCTCGCTGGTCGCCGTACCGACCACTTTCGCGCCACGGGCCACGAATGTTTCGGCAATCGCACGGCCGATGCCACGACTGGCACCGGTCACCAACACAACCTTATCGGTAAAGCTCATCACTTGCTCCTGTTTACTTGATCTGGGCCAGCGCCTGCTCGAAAGAGGCGGCATCGTTGGCGTGAATACCTTCCACGCGCTTGTCGATACGCTTGGCGAGCCCGGTCAACACTTTGCCCGGTCCCATCTCGATCTCGAGGGTAACCCCCTCATTGGCCATCCGCTCGACAGTCTCGGTCCAACGAACCGGGCTGAACAGCTGACGAACCAGTGCTTGCTTGATGGCGGCCGGATCCTGTTCACAGGATACGTCGACATTATTGATGACCGCGATGGTTGGAACCTTGATCTCGATCCCGTCCAGCGCAGCTGCCAGTTTTTCTGCGGCAGGTTTCATCAGCGCGCAGTGAGACGGCACGGAGACCGGCAGCGGCAGCGCACGCTTGGCGCCCGACTCTTTCATCAGCACGTTGGCGCGCTCAACGGCCTCTTTGTGACCGGCGATAACCACCTGGCCCGGGGAGTTGAAGTTGACCGGAGAGACCACCTGCCCTTCTGCCGCTTTTTCGCAGTTGGCGGCGATGGATTCGTTATCCAGACCGATGATAGCCGCCATGGCCCCGGTGCCTTCCGGTACCGCTTCCTGCATGGCCAGACCACGCAGCTCGACCAGTTTGACCGCATCGGCAAAATCGAGTGCGCCGCTGCAAACCAGCGCCGAGTACTCACCCAGGCTGTGACCCGCCATCATGGCAGGCGTTGCCCCACCCAGCTGTTGCCAGAGGCGCCACAGGGCGACAGAGGCAGTCAGCAGCGCAGGCTGGGTGCGCCAGGTTTTGTTCAGATCTTCAACCGGACCATCCATCACCAGGGCAAACAGGTCATAACCCAGCACCTGGCTCGCCTCGGCGAAGGTCTCCTTGATCACGGCATGTTGTTCGGCCAGCTCGGCCAGCATGCCTACGGACTGGGAACCTTGTCCCGGGAAGGCAATGGCAAATTGGGTCATCATTGATTCCTTTTAGATAAGACAAAAATGAAATCGATGACGGGATGATGGGCGCACCATCCCGCCGAAGATCAGAGGCGAACCAGCGCAGAGCCCCAGGCAAAACCGCCGCCAAAGGCTTCCAGCAGAACCAGCTGACCCGGTTTGATCCGGCCATCCCGCACCCCTTCATCGAAGGCGACCGGAACGGAAGCGGCAGAGGTATTGCCGTGCTTGTCGAGGGTCAGCACCACTTTATCGAGGCTCATACCCAACTTCTTGGCGGTGGCGCTGATGATGCGGAAGTTGGCCTGATGCGGCACCAGCCAATCCAGCTCGCTCGGCTCGATGCCAGCAGCGGCCAGCGTTTCGGTTACGATCTCGCTCAGACGGGTGACCGCGACCTTGAAGACATCGTTGCCCTTCATATACATGTAGGCTTCGAGCTCGGCACCCGGCATGCCGCGACGAGGGTGCGGCAGCTTGAGCAGCTCGCCATAACGGCCATCGGCATGAAGATGGGTAGAGAGGATACCCGGCGTCTCGCTGGCACCGACAATCACAGCCCCTGCCCCATCACCAAACAGGATGATGGTGCCGCGATCTTGTGGATCGCACATGCGGGAGAGTACATCGGCCCCGACGACCAGCACATGGCGGGCGGCGCCGGATTTGACGAACTGATCGGCAATGGAGAGTGCGTAGGTGAAGCCTGCGCAAGCAGCAGCCACGTCAAAGGCAGGAATGCCCGGAACGCCGAGCAGCCCCTGCAGCTCGCACGCGGCAGCCGGGAAGGCATTTTCAGCACTGGTAGTGGCCAGCACTATCATATCGAGATCGGCAGCGGTCAGACCGGCTGCATCCAGGGCGCGCAGGGCGGCCTGGTAAGAGAGGGTGGCAACGGTTTCGTCAGCCCCGGCAATACGGCGCTCACGGATACCGGTGCGTTCCACGATCCACTCATCACTGGTCTCAACCATCTGCTCGAGATCGGCGTTGGTACGCACTGAACTCGGCAGGTAGCTGCCAGTACCCAGAATTTTGCTATGCATAGAGTTCTTATAGATCCCTGTCAGAGAAGACAGCTTCAAGGCGATCTGCTATTTGCAGTGGAAGTTGATGTTTGGCCTCTTGTGCGGCCAGCAGGATCGCATTACACAGAGCGCGCCGTTCGGCCCGCCCATGACTTTTTACCACAATGCCGCGCAATCCTAACAGACTTGCTCCGTTATACTGGTCGGGGTTCAGGTAAGAAAAACGCCGTTTGAACATAAATCCGGCGATCCGGCCAAGAAAAGTGCGTTTCTTGCGGGGATATCCGGCCAGCTGAGCCATCATCCGCACCACCCCTTCTGCCGTCTTGAGGGCGACATTGCCGACAAAACCGTCGCAGACGATCACGTCGCTGTCGCCGCTGAAGATGCGATCCCCTTCGACGAACCCGACATAATTGAGCGCGTGGCACTGACGCAGCAATTCGGCACTGTGACGCACCAGATCGTTGCCCTTGATCTCCTCCTCGCCGATGTTGAGCAAGGCAACACGGGGTGATGCAATGCCTTCTACCTTTTCGGCCACGACGGAGCCCATCACCGCAAACTGCAATAGGGTATCGGCATCGCAACTGACGTTGGCGCCAAGATCCAGCATCACGGTGCGTTTGCCGCTCAATGTCGGCAGCGCCTTGATAAGGGCAGGTCTGTCTACCCCGGGCAGGGATTTGAGCACGCACTTGGCCATCGCCATCAACGCACCGGTATTGCCAGCACTGACGCAAGCATCGGCCTCACCGGCTTTCACCAGATTGAGTACCACCCGCATGGAGGAGTCTTTCAGAGTACGCAGCGCCACGATCGGTTTATCGCCCATGCCAACCACCTGGGATGCATGTACGAAACGAACGCGGGGATGATTCAGCAAGCCATGTTGCTGCAGCAGAGAAGAGGTCTGGTGCTGGTCGCCGACCAGGATCAGTTTTAGCTGGGGTAAAAGAGACAGTGCCTGCACGGCGGCAGGCACTGTTTCCGAGGGGCCAATATCTCCCCCCATGATGTCTAGCGCGACAGTTTGCGTAGACAAAGGCAATCCTTAAGCGATTACCTTTTTACCGCGGTAGAAACCATCGGCAGTCACGTGGTGACGACGATGAATTTCGCCACTGGTCTGATCAACAGTCAGGGCAGCGGTGGTCAGCGCATCGTGGGAACGACGCATGCCACGCTTGGCACGGGTTTTACGGTTCTGTTGTACGGCCATTGTAGGCTAACTCCTAAATTCACTTACGTTTAAGCTCTTCAAGAACTGCAAAGGGATTCGGCCGCTCATCAGCAGGTTCGATTTCACCCCAGGTCATCTCCATGTTACCGCGGGGACACGCATCCAAAGAATGCATGGCTACCTGAGGCAACGAGAGGATGAGTTCATCCTCCAGGATTTGATGAAGGTCTATCTCGCCGTTTTCGTCCAACTCAATGGGCTCATAAGCTTCCGGCAGTTCTTCCTCGTTTGTTCTTTCGAACAGCGGAGTGTAGATAAATTCAGCTTCACAGAGATGCTCGAAAGTCTCTCCGCAACGTTGGCAAACCAGGTCGACCTTGGCATGGGCAGTGCCTTTCATAACGGTCAACTTCTGGACATCTTTGCCAAAGTGCAGCGATACCTCGATATCACTCAGCAAGCCAGCGGTTGATTCCTCCAGCCTGGGCATCTGCGACTTTTCCACTATCCCGACATAGTCGAGCAGCTTCAAGGCACTACGGACTGGATCAACCTTAACGGGCAACTTCACCTTTTGCATAGGGCGCGAATAATATAGGTCCAACAACTGATAGTCAAAGGAAAAAGTCCTTACCGCCGATGATTTTAACGTCACAAGTCCCTAGAATGCCGGTACTCGCTTTCATCGGTAACTCGATTATGCCACAGAATCTGATCCTCGCCTCAACTTCTCGCTATCGCAAAGCCCTGCTGGAGAAGCTTGGTCTCCCCTTTGAATGTGCCGCCCCCGATGTGGATGAGCGACCGCTGGCTGGCGAATACGCCGAGGCGCTGGTGGCCAGACTGGCTCGTGCCAAGGCTGATGCCATCGCCCAATATCGTGATCACGGCTTGATCATCGGCTCTGATCAGGTGTGTGTCTGCAATGGCCACATCCTCGGCAAACCGGGCACCATAGACAATGCCATCGCCCAGCTGATGGCGGCTCAGGGGCGCAGCGTCACCTTTTACACCGGCCTGTGCGTACTTAACGCTGCAACCAATGAGATTCATCAATTGATTGAACCGTTTACGGTTCACTTTCGCGATCTCGACGAAGCCGCCATTCGCCGCTATGTAGAGGCTGAACTGCCCCTCGATTGTGCTGGCAGCTTCAAATGCGAAGGTATGGGCATCGTACTGTTCAAGGGGCTGGAAGGGCGCGATCCTAACGCCTTGATCGGTCTGCCACTGATCGGCCTGATCGAACTGCTGGAGCGCCACGGTATTGCCCTGCCCTGATTGCGGACGAGACGAATAGATAAGCTAGATCGAGCATATAAAAAGCCCGATCAATAGACCGGGCTTCTGTTATCAATCAGATTGATGTCTCTTAAAGAGAGGCATCTATAACAGCCCGCGAAGAGCCGCCATAGAATCCACCACCGCCACTGGCCCGTGACGACTGAGGGCATCGCGGCTATCCACCCCCCAGGTGGCACCAATACGCGGCATGGCGATCGCCTCGGCCATCGCCATATCGTGAACAGAGTCGCCGATCATTACCGCCTGCCGGGTTGACAGCCCCAGCTCATCCAGGATCTGCTCAAGCATCAGCGGATCAGGCTTGGAGCGAGCCTCATCGGCCCCGCGACTGGTTACAAACAACGGGCGCAGTCCGGTCTCATCCAATACCCGATCCAGCCCACGGCGTGATTTGCCGGTCGCGACGGCCAGTTGCACCCCTCGTGACCGCCAATCATGCAGCAACGCTCCTGCCCCGGCAAACAGCGGGCTGGGGGTGGCATCGTGCAGATAGTGATGACGATAGCGATCGATGAGTGCGGCAATCTGGCGCTCATCAAAGGCACTACCACTGCCACTGCCACTGCCACTGCCACTGCCACTACTTAAAGGGAACAGACGGGACATGGCGACATCAAGGCTCAATCCGATGATCTGCCGGATCTGGGCTGGAGCAGGTACCGCCAGCTCACAATCTCTGGCGGCCCCTTGCACACAGGCAACAATCCGGCCTACCGAATCCATCAGGGTGCCGTCCCAATCGAAAATGGCGAGCCGGATATCCTGCATCAGCGTGGCAAGCCGTTGAGGAAGTTGTCGAGCTCAGGTGCCAGCGGCGCTTCTACCTGCATTTCGCGACCATCGGCCGGATGGGTGAAGCTGAGCTTCCAGGCATGCAAAAAGAGCCGTTTCAGACCTTGGCTGCGCATTTTCTCGTCAAACGCCGCTTCACCGTACTTATCGTCACAGGCGATCGGGTGACCGGCATGCAGGGTGTGCACGCGGATCTGGTGGGTACGGCCGGTGATGGGGCTGCACTCGACCAGGGTCGCTTCGGCAAATTGACGCACGATGCGGAACCGGGTTTCGGAGGGCTTGCCATCGGCACTGACCCGTACTACCCGTTCACCGGATTGCAGATCGTTTTTGCGCAGCGGCGCATTAACCACCTTGACGTGAGCCTGCCACTTGCCACGCACCAGCGCCAGATACTGCTTGCGCATGGTCTTGACGCGCAACTGCTCATGCAGGCTGCGCAGGGCGCTGCGCTTCTTGGCAACCAGCAGCACGCCGGAGGTGTCGCGATCCAGTCGATGAACCAGTTCGAGGAAGCGGGCTTCAGGCCGCAGAGCTCGGAGCCCTTCTATCACGCCAAAGCTCAGGCCGCTGCCACCGTGTACTGCCATGCCGGAGGGCTTGTTCAGCACGATCATGGCATCGTCTTCGAACAGGATCTGGCTCTCCAAACGCTGGATAACCCCGAGGTTAGCTGAAGGCAGCTCATTCTTCTCGGCAACGCGCACGGGGGGCACCCGCACCTCGTCACCTGCGCAGAGTTTGTACTCCGGTTTGATGCGCTTTTTGTTTACTCGCACTTCGCCTTTACGAAGGATGCGATAGATCAGGCTCTTGGGGACGCCCTTTAGCTGAGTCTTGAGAAAATTGTCGATGCGCTGCCCGTCATGCTCAGCTTCGATGGTGAGCAGCTGCACTTGTTGTTGTATCTGTGTCATGGCGCGGATTTTAACACTGCCAGCGCCCCTTGGCTGCATGGTTTGTTGAAAAATGGCGCCTTGCTATAAAAGAGGTTTAAATGGGATAATAAACAAGGTTTTGTCATTGTGTTCAAGCCTTGTACTAAGTGGCCAAAAAGTATGCCACCCAATCCCGAAACACCGTGTATACAAGAACATGACGGTTCCCGGGTGCGAGGTACAACGCATGGAGAACACAAACATCACCGTTTATTTGTCTCCATTTCGGCATCCTTATTCATTCCTTCTCGAGAAGTGATGACCAGAACGCCCTTAGTTTGCGCCTCATGCATACCCCAACCGGGAGGTTGCCCCAGTATGCTGAAGACCCGAGGCCGGCGCTGGCAGGACCCAGATGGAGGAAATCAAAATGACACAATAATGAGAACTCAATGAAAAGAATGCTTATCAACGCAACTCAAGAAGAGGAGTTGCGCGTAGCGCTGGTTGACGGACAACAGCTCTACGATTTGGATATTGAAAGTCCGGGACACGAGCAGAAGAAAGCGAACATTTACAAGGGTAAGATCACCCGCGTAGAACCCAGCCTTGAAGCTGCTTTTGTCGACTACGGCGCCGAGCGCCACGGTTTCCTGCCGTTGAAGGAGATCGCCCGCAATTACTTCCCCTCCGGTTACTCCTATCAGGGTCGTCCCAACATCAAAGAAGTGGTCCGCGAAGGTCAGGAAGTTATCGTCCAGATCGACAAGGAAGAGCGTGGCACCAAGGGTGCAGCCCTCACCACCTTTATCAGCCTGGCAGGTAGCTACCTGGTACTGATGCCCAACAACCCCCGTGCTGGTGGTATCTCCCGCCGCATCGAGGGTGATGAGCGGACTGAACTGAAAGAAGCCCTGAGTGGATTGACCGTGCCGGAAGGCATGGGCCTGATCGTGCGCACCGCTGGTGTGGGCAAGTCTCCGGAAGAGCTGGAGTGGGATCTGAACGTTCTGCTCAACCACTGGGACTCCATCCACAAAGCCTCCCAGGAGCGCGCTGCGCCGGTACTGATCCACCAGGAAAGTAACGTCATCGTGCGTGCCATCCGTGACTATTTGCGTCGCGATGTGGGCGAGATACTGATCGACAATCCGGTGATTTTCGAACGCGCCAAGGCCCATATCGAGCTGGTACGTCCCGATTTTCTCAACCGTGTGAAGCTGTACAAGGGTGAAGTCGCCTTGTTCAACCACTTCCAGATTGAGAGCCAGATAGAATCAGCCTTCCAGCGTGAAGTGCGCCTCCCCTCCGGCGGCAGCATCGTTATCGATCCGACCGAAGCCCTGACTTCCATCGATATCAACTCCTCCCGCGCCACCAAGGGCGGCGATATCGAAGAGACGGCGCTGCAAACCAACCTGGAAGCGGCCGACGAAATTGCCCGTCAATTGCGTCTGCGCGACTTGGGTGGCCTGATCGTAATCGACTTCATCGACATGACCCCGGTTCGCCATCAGCGCGAAGTGGAAAACCGTCTGCGTGAAGCAGTTCATCAGGATCGTGCCCGCATCCAGCTGGGTCGGATCTCCCGTTTCGGTCTGCTGGAGATGTCTCGCCAGCGTCTGCGCCCCTCCCTCAACGAGTCCAGCAGCCATATCTGCCCCCGTTGCCAGGGCCAAGGCGTGATCCGTGACAACGAATCCCTTGCCCTGTCCATCCTGCGTCTCATCGAAGAAGAGGCCATGAAGGACAACACCGAGCAGGTTCACGGCCAAGTGCCGGTGGATGTTGCCGCCTATCTGCTCAACGAGAAGCGTGCCGCAATCGCCAGTCTGGAACAGCGCAATGATGTGCGTGTTTACATCATTCCGAACCAGCATCTGGAAACCCCGCACTACGAAGTGACTCGCATTCGTCAGAACGAGATCCCGGAAGCGGCCAGCTATGAGCTGAAAACCGAGATTGCCAAGCCGGTCTACCAACCGAAGCAAGCTCAGGTGATCGAGCGTGAGCAACCGCTGCTGCAAGGCTTTGCCCAACCGGCACAACCGGCCCCTGTTGCACCGCAACAGCCAGCAGCTCCCGTTGCTGCGGTCCCTGCAGAAGCCGGCTTCTTCAGCAAGCTGATCAAAGGCATTACCGGCCTGTTCAGCAGCGATGCCGCCCCTGCCGACGTGAAAGCGCCCGCCGAGAAACCAGCAGCTCGTGAAGCACGCAAGGATGAAGGTCAACGTCACCAGCGCGAAGAAGGCCGTGGCCGTGGTCAGCGTCCTCGTCGTGATGACAATCGTGGCAACCGCAACAATGCGGAAGCTGGCGAGAAGCGTGAAGGTGGTGAAAACCGCAATCGCCGTCCCCGCAAAGAGCGCGAGCCTCGTCAGGAGCGTGAAGCTCGTGGCGAAGTGCGCAGCGAACAGCGCATGGAACGTGAACCCCGTCAGGAACGCGAGCCTCGCGAACCGCGCCAGGAACGTGCACCACGTCCGGCCCGTGAACCTCGTGCTCCCCGTGAGCCGCGCGCCGAAGTCGTTGTTGAAGCGGTAGACACCGTTGATGCAACTGCCGTCCAGCCACGTCAGGAAAAAGAGCAGAAAGTGGCCGAGCGCCGCGAACGTCGCCAACTGCGCAAGCAGATCCGCGTCGATGTCGCCGCTGCTGACACCCCTGCCCTGCCGATTGACGAAGTACCAGCGCAAGCTGAAGTGATCGATGCCACCGTGGGTAACGAGCAGGAAGAGCAGAGTGAAGGCCAGCGCCGTTCACGCCGCACTCCGCGCAGCCAGCGTATCGAAGGTCAGCGCCGCAAGCGCATCAACGAAGATGTCCGCAGCCAGCGTGACGAAGAACAGCAAGATACCACCACTCTGACCACCGCAGCCCAGGCAGATATTGCCAAAGCGCAGGTTGAAGAGCCGGTAGTGCCTGTTGTTACCATCCCGAGCGCTGAAGCCGTCGCTGCTGCTCTGCAAGCCTCTGCGGCACTGACCGAGCATGTGGTTGTCGAAGCCGTTGCTGAAGAAGCGGCCGAGCAGGCTGCTGCCCAGGTCGAAGCAACTCAAGCCGATGTGGCTGCCAGCCCGGTTGTTGCAGCTGTCGCTGAGGTCGTGGTTGCAGCAGAGCCGGAAGTTGCCGTTGTCGACGCTCCGGCTGTCGACGTGGCTGCCGCAACCGTGGTTGAAACCGCTCCGGTTGTTGAAGAAGCCCCTGCAGTCAACACTCCTGTCGTGGAAGCTGTACCTGTTGCAGTCGAAATGCCAGCTGCTGTTGTCGAAGCCCTGACTCCTGTCGCTGCCGTTGCGGTGGAAGAGACTCCGGCCGTCACCAAACAGGTAGCTCACGGAGCTGGCCTGCTGGCTCGTGCCCGCAAAGCATCCGCGCCGATGGCAACCCCCGCCGAAGCCCCTGCCCTGCCTGCTCGTGAGCCGGTTAACTACCCGCCGCTGGTACGCAACGAAGTGAGCACATCAGGTCGTCACGGTGGCAGCACTGCCGCCGTCAACGTGGCCACCTGCCCGGCCGGCCGCCCCTGATATCCACCGGTAACGACTAAATCGAGAGCCACACCATTGTGTGGCTCTTTTTTTATCTTCATGACATAGATTGCTCGAGCTTCATCGATAAGGAGTTTGGATGAGGAACCTAATGCAAATATCCTCTTGAACACCCGACTCCGGTCAGTAATACCTCGGATATGGACAAACAAATCCGCTACCGATACGCCGCATGGCATTGACCAAGCCACAGACTGGCTCATGACTCTCTCCTCTGTTTGAACCGGGAGCTTGGCGACAACAAACTGTGTCTGTGTCGTAAAGGTTTGCTAAACCGGCTCAAGATTTTCATTCTATCTTCCGACTCGTTAAAAATGATATTCGATTTCTATTCTGTTGGCATATAACAGCAAAGCATCGCTCAGTGCATACACAATACAAACAGGGATTAATCGGCATTACTGCGCGACGAGGAAACCCTAGACTGGGCTGCACCAGTAGCGGTACTCGGCCAATATCCGAAACAGCCTGTCCCGCCCGACCTTGAACTAGGCATCATCCTGACCCTGAAGCAGATAATGCAGCTTGCTAGTGCCGACCTGCAGTTGTCGCAGCTGAACCTGACGCACAAATCGCACCACCTGCAGCCCCTGAGCTTAGATGTCCGTCCGCAACCCGATTGCGCTTGTAGAAAGCCTGCCGGCTTATTCCCAGAAACAGGCAAGCCCTGACAATGGTCAGCCTCTCGACCTGCCGCTGCGAGAGGACTTGTCGGGTCGCTTTTTTACGATGGAAACGCCTAGTCGTTCTTCAGCACATCGACGACTTGGGCCTTCAGGCTTATCAGCGCCAGCTGCTCGAGCTCTTTGATACATTGTTGGTGCGTCTGTTTGTCGGGGTCAGGCATGGTGATGCTATTGCCGGCGGGCACAGATACCTCAGGCTCCAATCTTGCCAACCATGTTTACGCAAACCACACCAGAATGGTCGAATTGCCCTGAATGCCATATCGGGCTTGTGCTTGCAGGCAGCTGAGCTCGCCTTTTTCAATCTGTTCGACCAACGCCAGTTTAAACGTCAGCGAGTCATCGCGCGGTGTCCGTTTCACACCTTATCCCATAGGACTGTTCATTTATTGGGGGGAAAGGTGTAAACCATATTCAGGACGGGACACCGTATTCATGAGAGGACAGGAAACACAAAAAAGGGCCCGCAGGCCCTTTATCGAATATGGTATTGGCATTTAGCCAAACAGATGATGGCTGACGATGAACAGGCCGCCGGAGAGCAGCATGGTCAGCGGCAGGGTCAGCACCCAGGCCATCAGGATGGTCTTGATAGTCTGGCTCTGCAGGCCGGATTTGTTGGCAATCATGGTCCCCGCCACCGCAGAAGAGAGGATGTGGGTGGTGGACACCGGCATACCAGTCAGACTGGCGACTCCGATGGAGGTCGCAGCCGTGATCTGGGCCGCGATGCCCTGGCTGTAGGTCATGCCGGTCGTGCCGATCTTCTCTCCCACGGTATGGACGATACGACGCCAGCCCACCATGGTGCCACAACCGAGCGCCAGTGCGATGGAGACGATCACCCAGGTCGGTGCGTATTCAGCGGTCGCGGTCAGATCCTTGCGCCATTTGGCCAGGTCGGTCAGCTCCTTGGCGGGCAGCGGCAGCTTGGCAACCTTGCGGGCAGTGTCATCGATACAGAGCAGCAGACGACGCACTTCGCGACGGTCGGTCAGGCTCATCTGATCATAAGTACGCACAGCCCCCAGACGGGCATCCAGGGTGGCCATCGCCTGCAGCACGCCATCGGCGGAGCAGTGAGTCATCAGCTCTTCCTGAGCCGTTGCCGGTGCAGAGAAGTTGATGACACCAGAGAGGGCGGACTGGTTGCGCTGGTAGATCTCCATGATGCGCTGGTTGGCATCCTGGGTCCGATCCAGGTCATAAGAGCGGCTGTTCATGTCCAGCGCGAAATAGGCGGGTGCCATGCAGATCAGCACCAGCATCACCAGACCGATACCCTTCTGGCCATCGTTGGAGCCGTGCACGAAGCTGACGCCCATGGCCGATGCCACCAGGGTCAGACGCGCCCAAAACGGCGGGTGCTTCTTGCCATCCACCAGCTGACGCTCTTCCGGTGTTTTGTGGATCTTGTTGCTGGTCCAGATGCGTTTCATTGCCAGCAGCAGCAGCGCCGCGATGATGAAACCTATGGTGGGAGAGATGATGAGGGAAAGCATGATGTCGATCGCTTTGCCCACGTTGATCCCTTCTGTCACCGGTTTATGGGTGATCCAGGCATAGGCGCCGCCTACCCCCAGAATGGAACCGATCAAGGTATGTGAACTGGAGGCCGGGATCCCGAAGAACCAGGTGCCCAGGTTCCACACGATGGCGGAAAACAGCAAGGAGAAGACCATGATCAACCCTTGGGTGGAGTCCATCCCAAGCAGCAGGTCGATGGGCAACAGATGGACAATGGCATAAGCCACCCCCAGACCGCCGAACATGACGCCAAAAAAGTTGAAGATCCCCGATGCGACAACCGCCAGGTGAGCCGGCATCGCCTTGGTATAGATAACCGTTGCTACCGCGTTGGCGGTATCGTGAAAGCCGTTGATAAATTCATAGGCAAGCACAAAAAAAACGGCCAATACCAAACCGATTGACCACCACAAACCCAAACCACTAAACATTTCAAACATAAAAAAAAGCCTGTTTATGAGTTGCGGCGGATTATGCCAGATGGCGGCCAACACCATAGCCACCATTGAAATATTTCAGCCATAAAAAAAAAGAGCTTTTTGGAAAAAAATATCCTAGAGCCAGTCCTCATACGGCTTGCCATCGATTAATTAAAGCCATCAATGATTGCAGGAAATGGCAAAATTAGCTGACAATTAAGCCAATGATTTCATTTTTATGACGTTTTTATGACATAAAAACAGGCAAAATTGGTGATAAAACGCCCCTACCCCACCAATCTCATCCGACCAGCACCATCAATCCCATATCCGTTTGATTCCAGATGCAAAAAGGGAGCACCTTGTGCTCCCTCGAATCGTTGCTGTGTTGCCAGTTATCAGTCCTGATTGATGCGGCTGGCGACGGCGCCCTGCTGGCTCTTGTACTTGGCATTTTCCCGCTTGTTGTAGGGACGGGCCGCGACGCCGGAAAGCATCTCGAAGTTCAAGGCGCCGATCTTCATCTTCGGGCGCAGCGCCAGCGGCAGCTTGCCGCCGTTGTAGAACTCCAGCACGATGCGACCGGACCAACCCGGATCGATGCGGTGCGCGGTCACGTGCACCATCAAACCCAGGCGCGCCAGTGAAGAGCGGCCATCCAGCCAGCCAACGATATCGGCAGGCAGAGTAACGGATTCGTAGGTCACCGCCAGCGCCAACTGACCCGGGTGCAGATAGAAGGCTTCGCCATCGGGGATATGGATCTCGTCACTCATCACCCGATCGATGGCATCGGCCATCTCGCTGCTCAGGCCGCTCAGGTCGATATAGGGCGCGGTATGATCGCGAAACACCCGAAACTCGTTACCCAGCAGCACATCGACACTGACACCACTGATCCGCTCTACCCCGGGCCGTGGCTCAATGACGATCTTGCCTTCATCCAGATGGCGTTCAATATCGGTATCACACAGACGCATTGGGCGACTCTCCTGACAAATTGTGCTTTTAAAAAAGCCGGGCATCACCCGGCTTGTTTCATCTTAACCGATCAACATGTGGCGAATACGCGCCTTGAGCATGTCGATGGCGATGCGGTTCTTGCCACCACGGGGCACGATCACATCGGCATACTGTTTGGACGGCTCGATAAACTGCAGGAACATCGGACGCACCGTCTTCTGATACTGCTTGAGCACGGAGTCCATGGTACGGCCACGTTCCTGCACATCACGCACCAGACGGCGCAGCAGGCAGATGTCGAGCGGGGTGTCCATGAAGATGGAGGCATCCATCAGATCCCGCAGACGGCTGTCGGTCAGCAGCAGGATCCCTTCCAGAATGATCACCCGGCGCGGCGCAAACGGGGTCACTTCGCTCATCCGGGTGTGTTCGGTGTAGGAGTACTGGGGAATGGCTACCGCGTCACCTTTGACCAGCTGGCTCAGGTGCTGTACCAGCAAGTCGTGATCCAAGGCATTGGGGTGGTCATAGTTGGTCTTGACCCGCTCTTCCATGGTCAGGTGGGTCTGATCACGGTAGTAGCAATCTTCGGTGATCACACCAATCTGACCTGCGCCCAGTTCGGCCACCAGCTCTTCATAAATGGTCTGGGCTATAAGACTTTTGCCAGACGCAGATGCGCCCGCAATACCGATGATCACACACGAATGTTGAGTATCAGACATGACAAATACCTAAAAGAGAAGAGCAGTGGGGATGGTTTAAACCGATCCATTATATAAAAAAGGGTGGGTCATGCCCACCCTCAATTCCCTTTCAAGTGACCGACCGCCGATTATTCATCCAGCGCCATGGCATAGAGGGGGGTCGCAATCGGTTTTGCGCTGAAAAAGAGTTCTGCCCCTACCCTGCGCGCCAGCTTCAAATAGGCCTGAGCCAGGCTTCCTTCCGGTGCGCCGAACACCGTCGGACAGCCATCATCCATGTGTTGGCGGATATCGATGTGCAGCGGTAATTGACCAAGCAGTGCCACTTGATACTGCTCTGCCATCTTCTGGCCGCCACCGGTACCAAACAGCGGCTCATGATGACCACAGGCGCTGCAGACGTGGTAGCTCATGTTCTCGATAATACCGAGCACTGGCACATTGACCTTGTTGAACATGGCGATCCCCTTGCGGGCATCGGCCAGCGCCACATCCTGCGGGGTGGTGACGATCACTGCCGCCGAGGTAGGCACCTGCTGAGCCATAGTGAGCTGGATATCGCCAGTGCCCGGCGGCATGTCTACCACCAGATAATCCACCTCGCCCCAGCGGGTCTCATGGAGGATCTGCGCCAGCGCCTTGCTCGCCATCGGGCCACGCCAGATGGTGGCATCCTGCTCGGAGACCAGATAGCCGATGCTGTTGCTCTTGAGGCCGCAGGCCATCACCGGCTCCATCAGCTTGCCGTCATGGCTGACCGGGCGCTCCTTGAGGGTGCCCATCATTGTGGGAATGGAAGGGCCATAGATATCGGCATCGAGAATAGCGACCCGCGCCCCCTCTTTTTGCAGCGCCAGCGCCAGATTGACTGCGGTGGTGGACTTGCCCACACCGCCCTTGCCGGAAGCAACCACGATGATGTTGCGAATGCCCTGCACGGCATTGAGGCCCTGCGCCCGCGGCATGCTGGCGACGTCAATCTCCAATGCCCAGTCGATACGGGCAGCGCCGGTGGCACTACGCAGCCTGGCATCG
Organism: Aeromonas sp. 600282; assembly: GCF_049175755.1. Lineage (NCBI taxonomy): Bacteria > Pseudomonadati > Pseudomonadota > Gammaproteobacteria > Aeromonadales > Aeromonadaceae > Aeromonas > Aeromonas sp. 600282. Next base: position 120,435 of record NZ_JAAKVR010000005.1, read on the forward strand.
TAGTTCTCTTTGAGCTGATCGAGCAGCGAGAGACCGGCAAACGGCAAGACCAGCCGGATAGTAAGCCCCTGACCCTGATTGATGATCTCGCGAACGAATCCGGCATCCACCAGATCCTTGTGCCAGCCTGCTGGCTTAAATTCGGCGAGGATCTGTTTTACTGAATCAATCACCATTAACTCCTCATTATCTTGTCATTATCTTGAGGTGAACGGTTACCGCACACAAATCAGTGGCTTGCCTGCCATCATAACGGCAGGTGCTGCCAAGGTTGGCATAGCCACAACCCTAGGCAGGCTACCCCCAATTCGGGTAACATGCACGGCACTCTATCATCCCAACAAGCACATCAAGAACGTAATATGGCAACTGATCCTCGTAAAATGCTGGTAACCTGCGCCCTCCCCTATGCCAATGGCTCCATCCATCTTGGCCACATGCTGGAACATATCCAGGCCGATATCTGGGTTCGTTATCAGCGAATGCGCGGCCATCAGGTGCACTTCATCTGTGCCGATGATGCCCACGGCACCCCGATCATGCTCAAGGCACAGCAGATGGGGATCACCCCGGAAGAGATGATTGCCGCGGTCTCCAAGGAGCACCAGGCCGATTTCGCCGGGTTCAACATCAGCTTTGACAACTATCACTCTACCCACAGCGACGAGAACCGTGAGCTGGCGGAGCTGATCTATGGCCGCCTGAAAAATGGTGGTTTTATCAAGAGCCGCACCATCTCCCAGCTGTTCGATCCGGAAAAATCCATGTTCCTGCCGGATCGTTTCGTCAAGGGGACCTGCCCCAAGTGCAAATCTCCGGAGCAGTATGGCGACAACTGCGACAGCTGCGGCGCCACCTACAGCCCAACCGAGCTGATCGATCCGAAATCTGCCGTCTCCGGCGCGACTCCGGTAATGAAGGACTCCGAGCACTTCTTCTTCGACCTGCCACAGTTTGAAAAATGGCTCTCTGAGTGGGTGCGCGGCTCCGGCGCCATTCAGGAAGAGATGGCCAACAAGATGCAGGAGTGGTTCGAGAGCGGCCTGCAGCAGTGGGACATCACCCGCGACGCCCCCTACTTCGGTTTCGAAATTCCCGGCGCCCCGGGCAAGTACTTCTACGTCTGGCTGGATGCCCCCATCGGTTACATGGCTTCCTTCAAGAACCTGTGCAACAAGCGTGGCGACATCGACTTTGACAGCTACTGGAAAGCGGACTCCGACGCCGAGCTCTACCACTTCATCGGTAAAGATATCGCCTACTTCCACTGCCTGTTCTGGCCGTCCATGCTGGAAGGTGCCAACTTCCGCAAGCCGACCAAGGTCAACGTACACGGCTATGTGACCGTCAACGGCGCCAAGATGTCCAAGTCCAAGGGCACCTTTATCAAGGCATCCACCTACCTGAACCACCTGGATCCGGAGTGCCTGCGTTACTACTACGCCGCCAAGCTCAACAGCCGCATCGACGATCTGGACCTGAACCTCGAAGATTTCGTGCAGCGGGTCAACGCTGACGTGGTCAACAAGCTGGTTAACCTCGCCTCCCGCAACGCCGGCTTTATCGCCAAGCGTTTTGGCGGCAAGCTGGCGGCGACCTGCGCCGAACCCGAGCTCTACGCCGAATTCGCCAATGCCCGCACCGCCATTGCCGAGGCTTATGAGAGCCGCGAGTTCAGCCGTGCCATCCGCGAAATCATGGCGCTGGCCGACAAGGCCAACCGCTATGTGGATGACAAGGCTCCTTGGGTCATCGCCAAGCAGGAAGGGGCTGACGCCGAGCTGCAAGCTGTTTGCTCCGTCGGTATCAACCTGTTCCGCGTACTGATGGCCTACCTCAAGCCCGTCATGCCGCTGCTGGCCGAGCGTGCCGAAGCCTTCCTGGCCGAAACCCTCAGCTGGGATGGCATCGAGATGCCGCTGGTCGATCACACCGTGGCACCGTTCAAGGCCCTCTTCTCACGCATCGAGCCGGCGAAGATTGAAGCCATGATCGAGGCCTCCAAGGAAGACCTGGCCAAAGAGCAGGCACCGAAAGTGACCGGCCCGCTGGCTGATGACCCCATCAGCGAAACCATCACCTATGACGATTTTGCCAAGATTGACCTGCGCGTCGCGCTGATCAAGAAGGCCGAAGCGGTACCGGAAGCCGAGAAGCTGCTCAAGCTGCAACTGGATATCGGCGGCGAAACCCGTCAGGTGTTTGCCGGTATCAAGTCCGCTTACAACCCGGAAGATCTGGAAGGCAAGCTGACCGTGATGGTGGCCAACCTGGCGCCGCGCAAGATGCGTTTCGGCATGTCCGAAGGCATGGTGCTGGCTGCAGGCCCGGGCGGCAAGGATCTCTGGATCCTGGAGCCGCAGGAAGGCGCCCAGCCGGGCATGCGCGTCAAGTAAGCGTATCGCTGACTGCGACCACAGCCAGATAGAGAAGAGAGGCCAAACGGCCTCTCTTTTTTTGTCTCACATATTTGGCTTGGATAGTTTCTGTAGATGCTGGTCGCGGATGACTTCCGCAGATTGCGGTCTCGGGGCTATCCACAACCGGGATTCGCGGTCGATACATTTTGTTCTGAATACCTGACCAGCCGACTTGGCATGTCATTCATGTTGTGGCCTGCCTGCATCGCCAGTTTGAGCGCCACCAGCTCCGCCTGCTGGCAGTCCAATTGACGCAAACGGGCAGTGATCTTTTGCTTCAACTGCTGCCGCAGTTTCGTCTGCTTGCGGGTGTTCCCCTGCTCTGCTCGCAACCTCCGCCGCCATTGACGCCAATCCTGCAACTGGCCGAGTCGTTCCTGCCAGTGAGTCAGGGTGCTCAACCAGCCGGGATCTCCACTCCCCAGATCCAGCAACAGTTCCACGCCATAACGGGCCTGCTTGATCTCGAGGCGCAGCCGATGCCAGCGGCGCAACTGTTGCTGACGGGAGCTGGCAGATTTTCCAACGCAGGGAATAGGTTCATCGAGAGCGCCCTGCGCCTCATCAAGGCGCAGGGCCAGATGCTGCTGATAGAGCGATGCCAATGCCCGCGCATCCGGCACCTGCGCCACCGCTGCAAGCCAGCGGGCCAGTCGCCTCGACAACAGGGGCACGCGACAGGCCGATTTGTGGGTATTGCCCGTGCTGGCAGGCGGCTTGCCAAAACGCTCGGCGTAGACCTGAGCATCCCGCAGCGCCGAAAGCCGCCCGACCGAGCGCAGCAGACGCCGCTCCAGCTCGGGATGATAGGCGAGTGGTCGCCACAGGGCGAGCAGTGCCAGCAAGCGGCGCGCCGCGATACGGTAGCCATGCACGGCCGGTTCGCTGGCCTCTTCGCGCACCGCTCGCGCCGCCTCCTGATAACGGGCGACCCAGCTTGTTGCCTGAGTCAGCAACAGACTTTCCTTGTCAGCGTCCATCTCGTCCCCGCCCCTTCAGTTGGTGTGAAAGCCCTGGCCGGTGGGCGGCAGCGCCTCTTCATACTCCATCCGGGTCACCCTGGCGGTGCGCGGGCCATGCTCCAGCCAACCCAGCATCATCTGCACCCCCTGCGCGGGGCCGCTGATGAGGATCTCCACCGAGCCATCCTCCAGGTTGTAGGCATGGCCCCGCAAACCCAGTTGCAGCGCCCGCTCACGGGTGAAATATCGAAATCCCACCCCCTGCACCTGCCCCCACACCCGAATGACAAACGATTGCTCTCCCATTTCTCACACCTTCCGCTTAAGAAAAAAATTCCCGAGACGATAATGTGCCCGACACTCTATCTCTGCAGGATGCAGCTCCATTATGAAAGAAGTTAAATTCCGGTGGGTTGACCGCTATCTCATTCACCTCACCATCAGTGAAAAATTCCATATCGCGTTCTGGTTACCTCTCTTCATCATCGCCTTTCTCAGCTGGTATATGCTGGCGGCCAGCCATCAGCAGGAGATCTCCCTGCGGGTAGCGCAGTTGCAGCAACGGGTCGAGACCACAGCGCAGCTGGTCAGCCAGCAGCCCACTCTGGTGTTGCCTGCTGATCTGCGTCTGACCCGGCAAGGCAGCAGCGGGTTGCAACAACAAGGGGAGCACTACCTCTTTACCGCGCCAGCAGGTCAGGCGGGCTACGTCACCGGTGATCTTGACACCGGCAACCTCTCCATGTGGGAGGGTCAGGGCTCGACCCTGCTTCTGATCGGCGCGCTGGCCGCCCTGATGGCGCTGGTGATCCACTACATGATGACCTTTGTCTCCGGAGCGCTTTACTCCACCAACAAGGCGCTGCAAACCGTGGCGGACGGCGATCTCACCTTCCGACTCAACTTCTTCCCGGTGCGGGACGAGTTCTCAACCCTGGCGGGCAGCATCGACCGCTTTACCGACCGCCAGCACCAGATCGTCAAACTGGTGGAGGAGTCTGCCGAAGCGCTGACCCTGGCCGCCGACGAGTTTCGTGACCATGCCCGCGAAGGCGAGAGCATGGCGCGTTCCCAACGCCAGCACATGGATTCGCTGGCTACCGCCATGGAGCAGATGTCGGCGGCGATCCGCGAAGTGGCGCGCAATGCCAACGACACCCTGCAACAAACCCGCCAGTCGAGCGAAGAGGCGGCGAATGGCGCCAACCGAGTAGCCCGCACCATAGAGGCGATCAGCACCCTGGCCGACGAGATTGGCAACGCCTCCGGTGCAGTCGAGCGGCTCACCCACAACGCCAACCGGATCAACGAGGTGGTCAACGTCATCAACGCCATCTCCCAGCAGACCAACCTGCTGGCCCTCAACGCCGCCATCGAAGCGGCCCGTGCCGGTGAGCAGGGTCGCGGCTTTGCGGTGGTGGCGGATGAAGTGCGTACCCTCGCCAGCCGTACCCAGCAGGCTACGGTGGAGATCCAGCAGATGATCGAAGAGCTGCAGACCGGTACCGGCGCGCTGAACGAGATCATGGAAAAGACTGTAGGGCGCGCCGCCAGCAGCCAGCAGCTCATCAGCGAAGTGGGGCTCGATATCGAGAAGCTGAGCAACCACAGCGATGCGGTGCTGGAGATGAGCACCCAGATCGCCACCTCCAGCGAGGAGCAGAGCTCGGTCGCCGCCGAGATCACCCACAATCTGGATCAGGTACGCCATGAAGCGGCGCAGGTGGAAGAGTCCGCCAGCGCCTCGGTGGCTGGCACGCAAGGGCTGAAAGCCACCGCCAGCGAGCTGACCCAGGCACTCAAGGGGATTAAGCTCTGACCGTATGAGGTGTCAGATCAGGGCAACCCCATCCATTACACAGGGTTGTTTGAGTTTTACCTGCGGGCCACATAGAATGTGGCCCCTTTTCTTTCTACCATCGGCAAACATCCATGAGCGCTTCCATCTATCTCGTCAAAGGCCGCGAAAAATCCCTGCTGCGTCGCCACCCCTGGATCTTCTCCAAGGGGATTGAGCGGGTTCAGGGCAACCCCATTGACGGCGATACCGTCGAGATCTATGCCAACGATGGCAAGTGGCTCGCCCGTGGCGCCTGGTCAGGCAGTTCCCAGATCCGTGCCCGAGTCTGGACCTTCGACAAGGATGAGACCGTCGATCTCGACTTCTTTATCCGTCGTCTCAAATATGCGCAGGAGTCTCGCGATCCGCTGATCAAGCGTCAGGGTCTCACCGGCTATCGCCTCTGCGCCGCCGAATCCGACGGCCTACCGGGTCTGACCATCGACCGTTATGCCGATTTTCTGGTGTGCCAGATCCTCTCTGCCGGTGCCGAGTTCCAGCGTGAGCTGATAACGCAAGCACTGCGTACCCTCTACCCAGAGTGCAGCATCTATGAGCGCTCCGATGTGGCAGTGCGCAAGAAGGAAGGGCTGAAAGAGCGCACCGGCGTCATCTATGGCGAGACCCCGAACGAGCCCGTGGTCATCGAGGAGAACGGTGGCGTCAAGATCCTGGTGGATATTCGCAACGGCCATAAAACCGGCTTCTATCTGGATCAGCGGGACAACCGTCAGGCTGCCGCCAAATACACCGAAGGCAAGCGCGTCCTCAACTGCTTCTGCTACACCGGCGGGTTTGGCGTTTATGCCCTCAAGGGCGGCGCCAAGGAAGTGGTCAACGTCGATCTCTCCCAGAATGCGCTGGATATCGCCCGCCAGAATGCCGAGCTGAACGGGCTGGATATCAGCAACACCCAGTTTGTCCGTCACGACGTGTTCAAGCTGCTGCGTGAATATCGCGAAAAGGGCGAGAAGTTCGACGTCATCGTGCTGGATCCACCCAAGTTCGCCGAGAGCAAAGCCCAGCTGCTGGGTGCCTGCCGCGGCTACAAGGACATCAACATGCTGGCATTCCAGCTGCTGGCGCCGGGTGGCGTGCTCTTGACCTACTCCTGCTCCGGCCTGATGGAGCAGAGTCTGTTCCAGAAGATCGTTGCCGATGCAGCGCTCGATGCCGGTCGCGATGCCCAGATCCTGGAGCTGCTCTCCCAGGCCTCCGATCACCCCATCGGTACCGCCTATCCGGAAGGCTTCTACCTCAAGGGTCTGGTGGTACGCGCCCGCTGATCGGCAACCACCCTCCCCTTGTGATCAATCAGGCCCCTTGCGGGCCTGATTGTTTTGCTTAACGCCTATAGACCTGCCCCTCGCCCCGTTGACCACCCTCTCTGCTTTATTGGTGTTCTCTCTCCTCCTCTTTCCCTGCCTGCGTCCCACGTCTTTATCTGTTTAAATTTTTTTGCACAATAACTGCACATTTATGATTTAAATCACACCCGTATGACTCTCTTTTCCGTAGTGTGATCTCGCCTGCGGCAGCCAAGCCGGAGCAACCGTCCTATCAGGAGTGATGGACGGTACAACAACAAAAATCGATGTCAGGCCAAGCTGAACATCACAAGGGATCCCGTTATGAATCAATCATTGCCGCTGTTAACGCCGCTGCGGGGCATCGCTGCCCTGATGGTGGTGCTGTTCCATGCCCGCTTGCTGCTCTTTCCCCAGTGGATGGAGTCGATCGCAGGCCACACCCAACTCATCGAGAATGGCTACCTCTGGGTCGACCTGTTCTTTATTTTGAGCGGCGTGGTGCTGGCCCATGTCTATGGCGAGGCCTTCACCCGCACGCCCCGCACCGTGAGCTATGGCCGTTTTCTCTGGCTGCGGCTGACCCGTGTCTACCCCCTCTACCTCGTCACCCTGCTGCTGCTGGTCGGCTGGGAGCTTTACAAGGCGCAGCACGGGGTGGGCTTCTACGCCGGCCCCTTGTTCAAGATGTGGGAGTGGGAAGGGATGCCCCCCTTCGGCTCCCCCTTCACCCCGGCCGAGGCGTTGCCGAGCGCCTTCCTACTGCTACAGGTGGTAACCGATCACGGATTGACCTGGAACTTCGCAGCCTGGTCGCTCAGCGTGGAGTGGATCAGCTACCTGCTGTTCCCGCTGCTGATCCCGCTGGCGGTCACCCGCAGTCGCTGGAGCCATCTCGCCCCCCTGCTGGCGCTGACGGTGCTGGCCTTTATCGTGCACAGTAGCGGCACTCTGGATGTCACCAGCGGCGCGCTGGCGGTGGGGCGCGGGGTGAGTGAATTTGTGCTCGGCCTCTGGCTACTGCCGAGGGTCAAGGCCGCGAAAAACTTCCCCATGATGAAGCATGATCTGCCGCTGCTGGTCGCCTTTATGCTGCCCTTCGCGCTGATGCAGTTCACCATGACGCCACCACTGACACTGCTGCTGATCAGCTCCTACGTGCTGCTGATCTGGATTGCCGCCTGTCAAGGCGATCGCCAAAGCCCGCTGCTGCACCTCCTGGATAACCGCTTCACCAACTGGCTGGGGGATCTCTCCTACTCCATCTACCTGCTCCATGCGCTGGTACTGCTCACTGGCTGCGAGCTCATCCACTATCTGGCGCCGGGGATCACCGAGTGGTGGTATGGCCAGACCAACCCGCTGCTGGGGGTAGTGGCAACCTTGCTGATGCTGGCGGTGCTGATCGGGCTCTCGGCGTTGAGCTACAACCTGCTGGAGCGGCCACTGCAACGGTGCCTGCGCCGCTGGGGCAAGGCTCGCCAACCGGTGCTGGAGCAAGCCGGCTAATCTGCTTTCGCCAGCTGATTGCCCCGCAGAGGTTAAGCCAACCTCTGCGGGGCAAGTCCACGATTTCTCTTCACCCCTGCCGATAACTGAGCGGCTCATGCCAGCGCCCTCCTCCCTTACCTTTCACCCGCCAATCCCCTTCGCTTTGTGTGAATTCCTGTTCGAACCGGAGGGGGCATTTGTGGCATAATGCCCTGTCCTGTGGCCCTTGGCGGGGCTGCGCTGGCGTACCTTGTCGCCCATTTCTTCCCCGTCCGGCCTGGCGGTCTTTCATAACTGCCAGTCATCGCTGCCCCTGTTGGCACCGAGGCCACCCATATTTGCGGCTTCTTGTCTTCCTCACTACAAGGCCGCCCATTGACCAAGACGGCTCCACAGAGCCTCTGCTCTGTTTGCAAATAAAAGGGGTAAGTATGTCTTCCATTCGTCTGACCCAATACAGCCACGGCGCTGGCTGTGGCTGCAAAATCTCTCCCAAGGTGCTCGACACCATTCTCAAGAGCAAGATCCCGGGCTTCAACGACCCGACCCTGATCGTTGGCAACAGCAGCAAGGATGACGCGGCCGTGGTCGATATCGGCAACGGTCAGGGCATTGTCTCCACCACCGACTTCTTCATGCCCATCGTCGATGATCCCTTCACCTTTGGCCGCATCGCCGCCACCAACGCCATCAGCGATATCTACGCCATGGGCGGCAAGCCTATCGTTGCCATCGCCATCCTCGGCTGGCCCATCAATACCCTGCCCGCCGAAGTGGCCCAGCAGGTGATAGACGGTGGCCGTCAGGTGTGCCACGAAGCGGGCATTTCACTGGCCGGTGGTCACAGTATCGATGCCCCCGAGCCCATCTTCGGTCTTGCGGTGACCGGTATCGTGCCTCTGGATGCCATCAAGCAGAACGACACCGCCAAGGTGGGTGACACCCTCTATCTGACCAAGCCCCTTGGTATCGGCATCCTCACCACAGCCCAGAAGAAGGGCAAGCTGAAGCCTGAACACGAGCAGCTGGCCCCCAACGCCATGTGCACCCTCAACAAGATTGGCCAGCGTTTTGCCGAGCTGCCGGGTGTGCACGCCATGACCGACGTCACCGGTTTTGGTCTGGCTGGCCATCTGCTGGAGATGTGTGAAGGATCCAATGTCAGCGCCCGCCTCGACTTCAAGGCGCTGCCGCTACTGGATGAGGTGGATTACTACCTGAGTGAGGGCTGCGTTCCGGGCGGTACCCTGCGCAACCACGACTCCTACGGCCACAAGCTGGATGCCATGGACGATCGCACCCGCAACATCATGTGCGACCCGCAAACCAGCGGCGGCCTGCTGGTCGCCGTGGGTAAAGAGAGCGAAGCCGAGCTGCTCGCCATCGCGCAAGACGCTGGCCTAGAACTCTCGCCCATCGGTCAGATCAAGCCCCTTGAGGGCTCCCGCTTTATCGAGATTGTCCAATGAGTGAATTGCCACTGGCCACGGACTACGCCCAGATTTTTTTAGGCGATGTGCCGTTGATTGATGTGCGCGCCCCCATCGAGTTCAAGGAGGGGGCCTTCCCCTGCTCGACCAGCCTGCCCTTGATGACAGACGATGAGCGCGCCCAGGTGGGGACCTGCTTCAAGAAGCAGGGGCAGGCCGCCGCCATTGAGCTTGGACACAAGCTGGTGGGGGGAGCAGTACGGGCCGAGCGACTCGAAGGCTGGCTGGCGCAGTTGCGCAAGCAGCCCGATGCCATGCTCTACTGCTTTCGCGGCGGCCTGCGCTCGCAAACCGTACAACAGTGGCTGGCTGAAGCGGGGGTGACTCGCCCCCGCGTCGCCGGTGGCTACAAGGAGCTGCGCCGCTTCCTGATCGACACCCAGGACAAGGCCTCTGCCGAGTGCCACTGGACTGTGCTGACCGGCATGACCGGTTCCGGCAAGACCCATATGCTGGACCACGTGGCCCAGGCGCTCGATCTGGAAGGACACGCCCATCACAGGGGCTCGTCGTTTGGTCAACTGCCCGGCGGCCAGCCCAGCAACATCAATTTTGAAAACAACCTCGCCATCGAGCTGCTCAAGCGCCGCCATCAGGGTGAGCATGCCTTTGTGGTGGAAGATGAGAGTCGCCTGATCGGCCGCTGCTGCCTGCCCCTCTCCCTCCATGAGGCCATGAGTCAGGCACCGCTGGTGGTGGTGGATGTGCCGCAGTGCGATCGGGCCGAGCAGATCCGCGAAGATTACGTGCACGATCTCTGGCTGCGCTATCAAGCCATGTATGGCCAAGAAGAGGGATGGCCGCTGTTTGCCGCCTATCTCACCGATGCGTTGGCCCGTCTCAAGCGCCGCCTCGGCGATCAGGCCCACCGCGAGCTGGATGCCCTGATGCAGACCGCTCTCACCGAGCAGGAAAAGAGCGGTGATACCGCGCTGCATCTAGCCTGGATCACGTTGCTGCTGACCCGCTACTACGACCCCATGTATCTCTACCAGCTTGGCAACAAGCAGGAGCGCATCGTATTCCGCGGTGACAAACAGGCCTGTCTCGACTATTTCGCCGAGCAGCATGCCAGCTCGCTGCGCGGCTGACCCATCCCAAGAGAGGAACTCTATGTTGAAATTCGAGGTGATCCCGGTCACCCAGTTCGCCCAGAACTGCTCCCTCATCTGGTGTGACGAGACCCATCAGGCGGCCCTGATCGATCCGGGCGGCGAAGCGGAAAAACTGCTGGCCGCCATCGCCAAGCGCGGCCTGACCCTGACTCATATCCTGCTGACCCACGGTCATCTGGATCATGTGGGTGCCGCCGCCGCTCTGCGGGAAAAGACCGGCGTCGCCATTACCGGCCCCCACAAGGAGGACGCCTTCTGGCTCGACATGCTGCCCCAGCAGAGCCAGATGTTCGGCTTTGCCCATACCCCCGCCTTCACGCCGGATCGCTGGCTGGAGCAGGGTGACAAGGTGCAGGTTGGCCAGTGCGAACTGGAGGTCTACTTCTGCCCCGGCCACACCCCGGGCCATATCGTGCTGCTGAGTCAGGCCGAAAAACTCGCCTGGGTTGGCGATGTGCTGTTTGCCGGCAGCATCGGCCGCACCGACTTCCCCCGTGGGGATCACGGTACGCTGATCAAGTCGATCACCGAGACCCTGCTGCCGCTGGGTGACGAAATCGTCTTTATCCCGGGCCACGGCCCCAGCTCTACCTTCGGCCGCGAGAAGGTGAGCAACCCCTACCTGACCCAGCCTATCTGGTGATCAAAAAAGGCAGCGGTGTTAGCCGCTGCCTTTCCTTCTCTGCTCTCTTTTTTATTTCCCATTCCGGGCCATCCGGTCATGTGCTAACACTTTGTTTTCCCCAAATCGGCATGCCCGTTTTTACCTTTCGCCCAATAAAAATCCCCACCCGAGGGTGAGGATTGATTTATGGGTTCAGCACGCTGGTGGCTTATTGTGCCAGCAGGTGACCGACCAGCTCATGACGCCACCCTTGCAGCAGCATCGGCTTGTCGCTGCGGGCCCGCTCTTCGTCGTTCATCCGCCAGCTCCAGGTGAAGTACTGGTGGATGATCTTCTTGCTGGCAATCAGCTCGGGCGGAATGTTGCTCGCTTTGGCCTTCTCCTCCACCAGCGCCTTGATCCGCTTGAGCTCGGCCTTGTACTGGGGATAGTCCACAAGTCGACGAATGGGCTCGGGCCAGCTGTCAGGATCGCTCTCCTGCGCCTTGGCGACGATATCGAGCATCCGCTTGCCGTGTATCTTGATCTCGATGGGCGAGAGGCCGAGCTCGTTGAGATCCCTCAGGGAGGCAGGACGACGCTCCGCCACCTTGAACAGGTGCAGCTCTTTCACCACAAAATTGAGGGCCAGATCCCGGCGCACCGCCTCTTGCTGGCGCCAGGCGGCCAGCTCGCGCAGAATGGCGAGCTCGCGGCGACCCAGTTGCCAGGCGTTGACGATGTCAAGATATGCCTGACGGGGATCGCTGCCCTGGGTCTTGCGGGCGGAGTGGTTTTGGCACTCCTGCTCGAACCAGGCAAACTTGCCGCTTTCCCGCAGTTTGGCCATCACCTTCTCGTAGAGCGGCATCAGGTAGAAGACATCCGCCGCCGCGTATTCGAGCTGACGCGGCGTAAGCGGGCGGGCCAGCCAGTCGGTGCGCGCCTGATCTTTTTCCAGCTCGACCCCGAGGAATTCATTCACCAGCGCACCAAAGCCGACCGAGACGCCGTAACCGAGAAAGGCGGTAGCAAGCTGGGTGTCGTGCATCTGGTTGGGCAGGTGGCCCGCCTGATGCTGGATAAGCTCCAGATCTTCGCCAGAGGCGTGCAGGATGGCGATCTGCCCTTCCCGACCCAGTCGCTGCCAGAGGGCGGAGAGATCCAGGGTCAGCGGATCCAGCAGCGCCAGATGCTCGCCGTCATAGATCTGGAACAGGCCAAGCTGGGGGTAGTAGGTACGGGTGCGAACGAATTCAGTATCGATAGCCAGGGGAACGTCGGCCAGAGAAGCGAGATACTGCTCAAGTTCGTCTTGCTGAGTGATAAGTTGATAGTGCATCTGTGCCTGCGCGGTTGATCAGGGCCAAAAAGAAAAAACCGTGGGATGACCCACGGTTTTGCATAACGACGGTGCTGGTTTGCAGAGGCTTCTGCAGCCACAATCCGGTTATTGCTTGGCAATCTCCTCGTCGCGCAGTACGCGGCGCAGGATCTTGCCCACATTGGTCTTGGGAAGTTCGTCACGAAATTCTACCAGTTTCGGCACCTTATAGGCAGTCAGATGTTTGCGGCAGTGGGCAATAATCTCGTCCTCCTGCAATTTTGCATCTTTCTTGACCACAAAGATCTTCACCAGCTCGCCGGAGACCTTGTGTGGCACACCGACCGCGGCCACTTCCAGCACTTTCGGGTGCAGGGCAACGACATCTTCGATCTCGTTCGGATAGACGTTGAAACCGGAGACCAGGATCATGTCCTTCTTGCGATCGACGATCTTGAAGAAGCCCTGCTCGTCACACACGGCGATATCACCGGTACAGAGCCAGCCATCCTGCATCACTTCGGCAGTGGCCTCGGGGCGCTGCCAGTAGCCGACCATCACCTGCGGGCCACGAACCTGCATCTCGCCCGGGGTGCCGAGAGCGTGGATCACCTGACTGTTGTCATCCACCAGACGGATATCGGTGGAGCAGACCGGCAAACCGATGGAGCCGTTGTAATCAGTGAGATCGTAGGGGCAGACGCTCACCAGTGGCGAACATTCGGTCAGGCCATAGCCTTCCAGCAGCGGAGTGTCGGTCAGTGTCTTCCACTTCTCAGCGACCGCGCGCTGCACCGCCATGCCGCCACCGATGGTCAGCTTGAGCTTTTCAAAGGAGATCCCCTGAAACTCTTCGTTGTTGACCAGCGCATTGAACAGGGTGTTAACCCCGGTAATGCAGGTGAAGGGGTACTTCTTGATCTCTTTGACAAAGCCCGGGATGTCGCGCGGGTTGCTGATCAGCAGGTTGTAACCGCCGATACGCATAAAGAGCAGGCAGTTCACGGTCAGGGCAAAGACGTGGTAGAGCGGCAGCGCAGTGACCACGAACTCCTTGCCACGCTCCAGCATGGGGCCGTAGACGCCGAGGCATTGCTCGACGTTGGCAATCATATTGCGATGAGTCAGCATGGCCCCTTTGGAGAGGCCGGTGGTGCCGCCGGTGTACTGCAGGAAGGCGAGATCGTCGTTGGTGATCTCCGGCTTGATGTACTGCAGGAAACGCCCCTTGGAGAGGGCCTGACGCATGGTGGTGGCGTGGGGCAGATTGTATTTCGGCACCAGCTTCTTGACGTACTTGACCACGAAGTTGACCAGGGTGCCCTTGGCCAGCCCCAGGTTGTCCCCCATCCGGGTCAGAATAACGTGCTTGATCGGGGTGTCGTAGACCACCTTTTCCAGGGTATGGGCGAAGTTGGAGACGATGACGATGGCCTTGGCACCCGAATCTTTGAGCTGATGCTCCAGCTCGCGCGGGGTATAGAGCGGGTTGACGTTGACCACGATCATGCCGGCGCGCAGGATGCCGAACACGGCGATGGGGTATTGCAGCAGGTTAGGCATCATCACCGCAACCCGATCCCCTTTCTCCAGCTTCAGCTCGTTTTGCAGGTAGGCAGCAAAGGCGCGGGACTGCTCTTCCAGCCGGCGGTAGGTGATGGTTTGGCCCATGTTGACGAAGGCGGGCTGATCGGCAAACTGGGTTACCGAGGATTCGAACATCTCGACCAGGGAGCTGTATTGGTCTGGATTGATCTCGGCGGGGACCCCTTCCGGATAACGTTTCAGCCAGACTTTTTCCACAAACTTCTCCTGCATAACTAGCACCTGTGCGCTCACTGTGTTGCCTCCGTCCCGGTTCACATCCATTTTAATCGGTTGTTTTAAGCTGATGCTCTAATGCCGCACATATTTACACAGCGCAACATCAATTAACAGCAAATTAACAACAGAAAAATGTGAGGGAGAAAACAAACCTGGAATTATTGAAAGCTGGCGATTCTACCGAACTTGACAAAACTTTACGATACAAACGGCCGTATCAACCGAATTTTCCATATGAAAATGGTGGTTTCCACCCAATATGACCCGCTCGATCTGCTGGAAGGCATCCTGACGGGCCTGCCATTGGGCTTCAAGCGCAGCAAAGCCCTGTTCCCCCTGAATCAACAGCACCGGACAACGGATAGCCGCCATCAGTGCACGAGCTTGTCCTTCGCTCATTCTCAGGGGCGACAGATCCCGCAAGCGGGGGTCGCTGCGCCAGTGCCAGCGCCCTGCCCTCATCTCAAGCTGCCGTTCACAGATAAGACGCGCCGCCTGCGGCGTGATATCCGCCACTTTGCAACGGGCGGCGACAGCCTCATCGATGGAGGCAAAGCCGTTGGCACTGCGCTCCCGGGTGCGGCTGCGGTTTAAAATTGCACGTCGCAGCTGGGCAGGTACCTCCTCATCGGGCTGGCTCAGCGGCCCCAGCCCCTCCAGCATGACCAACCGCTCCACCTGTTCGGGGAACACCCCGGCATAGGCGGAGGCGATCAGCGCCCCGAGGGAGTGACCGAGCAGAGTGAAGCGCGACCAGCCTGCCGCCTGCACGATCTGGTAGAGATCGTCCAGCCAGTCAACAAAGACATAAGGGGTGGTTTTGTGATCGGAGTGACCATGTCCCGGCAGATCGACACAGATGAGGTGAAAATCCCCCAGATGGGGCGCCAGCGGCAAGAAGCTGGCACTGTTGTCGAGCCAGCCATGCAAGGCGATCAACAGGGGTTTGCCCTGCTGATCATGCTCAGCGGATTGATTCTCCAGCAAGGCCACCTGCCGACCATCCGCCAGCGTAAGCAGCCGCTCGTGCATGGTGCTCATCATAGCGTTAATCATGGCAAGCCTTAGCGACGCAGCGGCCGTCTCGGCCAGAAGGGATCATAGAAGGGGTCATAGAAGTAGGGGTCCATATAGCGCACCTCCACCTCCTTGACTGGCGGCCACAGCTTGCTGCCCGTCACATTGAGCACCGAGAAGCGGTACTTGTGCTCGCCAATCTGGCTATCAACCGGTTGGCCTATGGTGCCAAGCACCGTCAGGCTGCGCCCCTTGGCGTAAAGGGTCGGATCGACAAAACCCTTCATGATGGCCAGAAAACGCCCCGGGCTCTGCTCGGTCTGCTCCGGCACACCGTTGGATTTAAGCGGCAGATAGACCACTTCAATAACGCTCTGATCCGCCTTGTTGTGCACCGCCGAGATAACGCCGCTCCAGCGGGCCGGTTTGCCCTCCATTCCGCCAAGGGCGGGCTGATAGGCCACCAGCTGGTTTTCTGGTTCATAGGCCAGCTCCTTGGGAACCGAGCTACAGGCCCCGAGCAGCAGAGCCAGCGCCCCGACCACCATAGTGCGTTTCATCATATCGCTTCTGGTATTACGCATCATGTCACTCTCCTGTTGCCAGCGTGGCCTGTCGGGGCCATCCGCTTTTGTTGCAGCTGATGAGCGGCAAGAGCGACATGCTATCAGTGCTCCTGCCCTTATTCGCGACCCGGCAGTTTTTTCCAGGTCACCTTGTCACGCAAATAAACCGGCGTCGCCTGCTCCACAGGCACCGCCTCCCCCGCCAGCCAGGCGGCGCGGGCCAGCGGCAGCATGTCCTCTGCCGCCGGGAAGCGCACCTGACTCTCCGCCAGCTCATCGGCCAGACCACTCAGGGTCTCGCCATAGGTTTCAAAACCGGTGCCGACGCAGGTCACAGGGCCCGCCAGCTTGCCACCGGCGTCAACCAACGCCACGGGATCGCTCACCACCTCGTCACCCACCAGCTGCATGCGGCCATCAATCAGCTCATAGCGGCCGAAATAGACCTCGTTCATCCGCGCATCGATGGCGGTCAGCACCTGCTGGGCGCCATCCAGTCGATAGGCTCCTTGCGCCATGGCAGCCAGGGTCGAGATGCCAATCAGAGGCACACCCGCACCAAACGCCAGACCTTGCGCCACACTGATGCCGATCCGCACGCCGGTAAAGGAGCCCGGGCCGCGACCAAACGCGATGGCATCAAGGTCACTCAAACTTATCCCGGCATCCTCTAACACAGCCTGAACCATGGGCAGGATTTTTCGGGTGTGATCCCGTGGCGCCTCCTCCCAGCGGGAGAACAGCTTGTCACCCACCAGCAAGGCGGCGGAGCAGGCTTCGGTGGCGGTATCAACGGCCAGGATCTTCAACTCGTTCATGCTTTCCAATCTCTATAAAATCAGTCAATTACATAACAGGCAAGCGAGATATGCTCACCCGTTGTTCAAATCTGTTAGCTGGCGGCACACTTATTCACCGCGTTCAGTGCGATCGAAAAAACTCCCCAACGTTCCCAACTCCCGGGTACGGGGGATGGCGGGCAGACTCTTGATAAAGGTGGCGCCATAAGGCTTGTTGACCATGCGTGGATCACAGATCACCAGTACCCCGTGATCACTGCGATCACGAATAAGCCGTCCCACCCCCTGTTTGAGGGCAATCACCGCCTTGGGCAACTGCAGCTCGGCGAAGGGATCCCCCCCCTTGAGTTTGCAATCATCCACCCGCGCCTTGAGCAGCGGATCATCAGGGCTGGCAAACGGCAGTTTGTCGATGATAACACACGACAACGCCGCCCCTCTCACGTCGATCCCCTCCCAGAAACTGCTGGTCGCCACCAGCACGGCGCGGCCATTCTCGACAAACTCCTTGAGCAACCGCTGCTTGTTATCCTCCCCCTGCAGCAAGACGGTGCGACCAATTTCCCGGCGCAGCACCTCGGCCACCTGACGCATCACCTGATGGCTGGTGCAGAGGAAGAAGCAGCCGCCCGGTGTCTTGTTGATCAGCGGGATCATCAGATTGGCCAGCTGCTCGCCACGGCCAAAGGCGTTGGGCTCCGGCAGATAGCGGGGCACACAGAGCCGCGCCTGCTCGCCATAGTCGAACGGACTGTCGAGGATCAGCTCGGCGCTGCCCGCCAGCCCCAGCTCGGCCTTGAAGTGATCAAACCGCATATCCACCGTCAGGGTAGCGGAGGTGAAGACCCAGGCCACTTCCGGTCTTTGCACCTCGGCACTGAATCGCTCGGCCACCGATAGCGGCGTCAGATTGAGGGTGAAATGAAGCCGCGAGCAGTCGTACCAGTAGGAGAAACCGGTCTGGTTGACCGCCAGCACTTCACCCAAGCGGGTGCGCAATTCACTGATGCGCTCGAAGGCGTGATCCAGCTGCTCGCCCCGGCCGAGAGCCAGTTTCAGCACCTCGTAGCAGAGCCCGATAGCATCGTTGAGACGAGCCAAGGCCTGACCCCAGAGCGGCTGGCGCAGCATGTCGCGGGTATTGCCGCGACCGCCATCCACTCCGAAGGCGAGCCGTAAATCCTGACTGGCGATAGCGAGCCGGTCTGCCGCCTTGCCAAGCTGGGCCATGTCGCGGGCCTCGGCCCGATAGGCAAGCTGGATATCCTGCGCCAAATCCTGAATCGTTCGGCTGCCCACCGACTTGCCGAAGTAGTTGGTGGCGATCTCCGGCAGCTGATGTGCCTCGTCAAAGACATAGACTTGCGCTTCGGGCACCAACTCGCCAAATCCGGTGTCTTTCACCGCCATATCGGCGAAGAAGAGGTGGTGGTTGATCACCACCACCTGGGCGTCCATGGCTCGGCGTCGGGCCACCACCAGATGGCAGTCGTCGTAATAGGGGCAGTCGCGACCGAGGCAGTTGTCGTTGGTGCTGGTGACGTGGGCGAGGATCTCGGCGTTCTCCTGCAATCCCGGAATATCCCCCACATCGCCGTTATCGGTGGCGGTAGACCAGGATTTGACCTTCACCAGATCGTTCAGGATCTCAGGCTTTTGCAGATGGGATTCGCTCAAGAGCCGGTTCATCCGCTCGATGCAGAGATAGTTGCTGCGCCCCTTGAGCAAGGCCACCGGCGGGGTGTAGGAGAGCGCTCCTGTGATGGTCGGGAGATCCCGATAGAAGAGCTGCTCCTGCAGGTTCTTGGAGCCGGTGCTGATCACCACCCGTTTGCCGGATTTCAGCGCTGGCACCAGATAGGCGTAAGTCTTGCCGGTACCAGTCCCCGCCTCCACCAGCAGACGGCCACCACTTTTGATGGCGCGCGCGACCGCTTCGGCCATCTCCAGTTGGGGAGCGCGGGCTTTGAAACCGTCGATATGGCTGGCCAGAGGGCCATCTGGCTTGAACAGGGTCTGGATGGTCAAAAGGGCGTCCCGCAGCAAAAGCGGCCATTATGCCAAAAGCGCGGCAAAAGCGGGACAGATAATCTGCCTAGACGAACAGATCGATCTGATGCTCGGGATCCGGCTTGTGATCACCCTCCTCCGCCTTGGGCTGATCACGCTTGGCGGGCGTGTTATACGCCTGCTGGCGCTGCTGAGAATCACTGTTGTCAGTGCTGGTCTTGCGCAGCTGATGCTTCTTGCTGATCTGATTCACTTCCCGCTTGATCTCTTCGCTGCCGGGCGCGGCAGGTGCCCGGGGCAAAATGGGGAACAACAGGTCCTGGCTGGGCATGATGGCGACTCCTGCAGGGGTTATTGTCTAGTTATCGACCAGAAAACCGTTTTCGCCACTTTAATCGATCAAATCACAATTTCGGGTTGCATTTTCTGTCAAGGCAGGTAGTTTAAATCAGGCGTCAATTACGACATCTTATTTTGTAAAGGATTGATTACATGAAGTTCACCACCCTGAAGACTCATCACCACCATCATCATCCCGACTAGTCTTTCAGGAGGTTGACTGCTGGAAGACACTTAACTGGTGACTTCCAAAAGGACCGCAAGATTCATAAACCCTCGGAAGCACCCACTTCCGAGGGTTTTTTCGTTTTTGACTAGAAGGAAATCGAGCAATGGAAACACAACGTCTGCGTATCGCCATGCAAAAGTCCGGTCGTCTGAGCCAGGACTCCCAAGCCCTGTTCAAGAGCTGCGGCCTGAAAATCAACCTGCGCGAGCAGCGCCTTATCGCCCATGTCGAGAACATGCCCATCGATATCTTGCGGGTGCGCGATGACGACATCCCGGGTCTGGTGATGGAAGGGGTGGTTGACCTTGGCATCATCGGCGAGAACGTGCTGGAAGAGGTGCAGCTTATTCGCGCTTCACAGGGACTGCCCTTCGAGGTCAAAACCCTCAAGCAGCTGGACTTCGGTGGCTGCCGCCTCTCGCTGGCGGTGCCGGAAGATGTGACCTACACAGGGCCAGAGAGCCTTGCCGGCAAGCGCATCGCGACCTCCTACCCCGGGCTGCTCAAGCGCTTCTTTGATGAAAAGGGCCTTGGCTTCAAGAGCGTGATGCTGGGCGGCTCGGTGGAAGTGGCGCCCCGCGCGGGCCTGGCCGATGCCATCTGCGATCTGGTCTCCACCGGCGCGACCCTGGAAGCCAATGGCCTGAAAGAGGTGGAGGTGATCTACCGCTCCAAAGCGGTGCTGGTACAGGCCCCCAACCCCTTGTCCGATGCCAAGCAGAAGCTCATCGACAAACTGCTGCCCCGCATTCAGGGGATGCAGCAGGCCCGCGAGAGCAAGTACATCATGCTGCACGCCCCCAAAGACAAGCTCGATGCCATCACCGATCTGCTACCGGGTGCCGAGCGCCCCACCATCATGCAACTGGCCGGTGACACCAATCAGGTGGCGCTGCACGTCGTCTCCAGCGAGACCCTGTTCTGGGAGACCATGGAGCAGCTCAAGGCTCTGGGTGCCAGCTCCATTCTGGTGCTGCCCATCGAAAAAATGATGGAATAAGGAAGGGATATCATGCAGACCCTGATCTGGAAAACCCTCTCCCCCGCCCAGCAGGCCGACGTGCTGACCCGACCGGCCTTGAGTGACGAGGCGGATATCGGCGCCGTGGTGCGAGATATCATCGCCGCTGTGCGCAGCCGTGGCGATGAGGCCCTGCGCGAGCTGAGCCAGCGCTTCGAGCGCGCCCCCCGTGAACAGCTGCGCGTTAGCGAGGCCGAGATTGAAGCCGCCTGCGCGCGGCTGGATGACGAGATAAAAAGCGCCATCGAAGCGGCCATTGCCAATATTCGCACCTTCCACGCCGCGCAAGTGCCGCCAGTGGTACGGGTAGAAACCCAGCCCGGGGTGGTGTGCGAGCTGCGCACCCAGCCCATCAACCGGGTCGGCCTCTATGTGCCTGGCGGCAGCGCGCCGCTCCCCTCCACCGTGATGATGCTGGCTATTCCGGCGGCTATCGCCGGTTGCCGTGAAGTGGTGCTCTGCACCCCGTCCCCCGCCAGCGACGAGATCCTGTTTGCCGCCCGCGCCTGCGGGGTCGAGAAGGTGTTCGCCATCGGCGGCGCCCAGGCCATCGCGGCGATGGCATACGGCACCGAGAGCATTCCCAAGGTGGACAAGATCTTCGGCCCGGGCAACGCCTATGTGACCGAAGCCAAGGGGCAGGTTTCCCGCGACTGGCGCGGCGCTGCCATCGACATGCCAGCTGGCCCCTCCGAGGTGCTGGTGATTGCCGACGAGAGCGCCAACCCCGCCTTCGTGGCGGCGGATCTGCTCTCCCAGGCCGAGCATGGCCCCGACAGCCAGGTGGTGCTGGTGACCACCTCACCGCTGCTGGCCGATGCCATCGCAGGGGAGATCAAGAGCCAGCTGGCCAAACTGAGCCGCCGCGATATCGCCGCGCAGGCGCTCGGCAGCAGTCTGGTGATCCTCTGTGACGATCTGGCCGAGGCGTGTGCCATCTCCAACGCCTACGCGCCGGAGCACCTGATTGTGCAGACCCGCGCACCCCGCGAGCTGCTGGACCAGCTTGAGAATGCCGGTTCCATCTTTCTGGGAGCATGGACACCAGAATCAGTCGGCGATTACGCCAGCGGCACCAACCACACTCTGCCTACCTATGGCTATGCCCGCACCTGCTCCAGCCTTGGCCTTGCCGATTATCAGCGCCGCTACACGGTGCAGGAGCTGAGCACCGAAGGTATTCGCGGCCTTGGCCCTATCGTCGAGCGCATCGCCCAGGCCGAGGGGCTCGATGGCCACAAGAATGCCGTCACCCTCAGGTTGAACGCCCTGGCCGCCGCGCCCCAACAAACAGCACAGCAGAAGGATTTGTTATGAGTATTGCCAATCTGGCGCGCCGCGTGGTGCGGGCCCTCACCCCTTATCAATCTGCCCGCCGCATCGGCGGCAAGGGCCACGTCTGGCTCAATGCCAACGAAGCACCGCTGGCCTATCCCTTCACCATCGAGGGGAGCCGCCTCAACCGCTACCCCGAGTGCCAACCGGCCGAGGTGGTGAACGGCTATGCCGCCTATGCCGGGGTCAATCCGGATCAGGTGCTGGTGAGCCGCGGCGCCGACGAGGCCATCGAGCTGCTTATTCGCACCTTCTGCGAAGCGGGTGAAGATCAGATCCTCATCTGCCCGCCCACCTACGGCATGTACGCCATCAGCGCCGAGACCTGTGGCGTGGGGATTGTTGAGCAGCCGCTGACCGCCAACCGTCAGCCCGACTGGCCCGCCATCGCCGATCGCCTCAGCGATGTGAAACTAGTGTTTCTCTGCTCCCCCAACAACCCCACCGGGGATCTGGTTGGTCGCGACGACCTTATCGCCCTGCTTGAAAAAGCCCGGGATCGCGCCATCGTGGTGGTGGACGAGGCCTATATCGAGTTCTGCCCCGAGGCGTCCGTGGTGGACCTGCTGGCCCGCTTCCCCAATCTGGTGGTGACCCGCACCCTCTCCAAAGCCTTTGCCCTGGCGGGGATCCGCTGTGGCTTTACGCTGGCAAGCCCCGAGGTGATCGCCATGCTGGCCAAGGTGATCGCCCCCTATCCCATCCCCGAGCCCATCGCCCAGATCGCGGCGCAGGCCCTCTCCCCCATGGGACTGGAGCTGATGCGCGAGCGAGTGGTAGAGCTCAACAAGCAAAAAGCCGCCTTCAAGGCAGAGCTGGCCAAGCTTGCCTGCGTGAAGGAAGTGTTCGAAGACAAGGGCAACTTCGTGCTGGTGCGCTTTGTGGATGGCGCCACCGTCTTTGCCGCCATGAAGGCCGCCGGCATCATACTGCGGGATTTCTCCAGCAAGCCGGGTCTGGACAACAGCATTCGCATCACCATCGGCTATCAGGGCGAGATGGATGCCGTGCTGGCGGTACTGCGTGATCTGCCCTCTCCCTCTCTTTAAAACAAGGATGTAGCGATGAAGACCCCGTTTTTGTTTATCGACCGCGACGGCACCCTGATTGAAGAGCCGGTGACCGACAAGCAGGTGGACAGCCTCGCCAAGCTGCGCTTCGAGCCCATGGTCATTCCGGTACTGCGCGAGTTGCAGGCCGCCGGTTACGTGCTGGTGATGGTGACCAACCAGGACGGGCTGGGCACCGCCAGCCTGCCGCTGGAGAACTTCCAGCCGCCTCACGACCTGATGATGCACCTTTTTGAATCGCAAGGGGTGAAGTGGGAGCAGGTGCTGATCTGCCCTCACTTCCCCACCGACGGTTGCAGCTGCCGCAAGCCCCACCTCGGGCTGGTAAAGGAGTATCTCGCCTCCGGTCGCATCGACTTTGCCAACTCCTTCGTGATTGGCGATCGCCAGACCGATCTGCAGCTGGCCGAGAACATGGGCATTGGCGGCATTCGCTATCACCCGCAGGATCACAACTGGCTCGCCATCCGTGATCAGCTGTTATGCAAAGGCCGCGTAGCCTCGGTGGAACGCTACACCAAGGAGACCCGCATCCAGGTGGCGCTGGACTTAGACAAGAGCGGCGGCAACCAGATCGCCACCGGTATCGGCTTCTTTGATCACATGCTGGATCAGATCGCCACCCACGCCGGTTTCCAGCTCAAGCTGAACGTCAGCGGCGACCTGCATATCGACGATCACCACACGGTGGAAGACGTCGGACTGGCGCTGGGTCAGGCGCTGCGTCAGGCCCTTGGCAACAAGCGCGGCATCGGCCGTTTCGGCTTCGTGCTGGCAATGGACGAAGTGCAAGCGGTGATCGATGCGCGCCCGCTGACCGAGCAGGAGGTGAGCACTGCGCTGGATCTCAGCGGCCGCCCCTACTTCGTGTTTGACTGCCCGAGCGGCTTTGGCCGCGACAACGTGGGCGAGATGGCCACCGAAATGGTGCCCCACTTCTTCCGCTCCCTCTCGGACGCCATGGCCATCACATTGCAGATGAAGGTGGGCAGCGGCAACACCCACCATCAGGTGGAGGCGCTGTTCAAAGGCTTTGGCCGTGCCCTGCGTCAGGCTATTCGGGTGGAAGGGAGCGAGCTTCCCTCCAGCAAGGGAGTGCTGTGATGGATGTGAACAAGCAGAAGCTGGTCATTATCGATACCGGCTGTGCCAATCTGGCCTCGGTGCGCATGGCATTCGAGCGCCTCGGCGTGCAGCCGCTGGTCACCAGCCAGGCCGCCGATATCGAGCAGGCGGACAAGCTGATCCTGCCCGGTGTCGGCACCGCGGTAGCCGCCATGAACAACCTCAACGAGCGCGGGCTGGTGCCCCTTATTCGCGCCGCCAAGCAGCCGCTGCTGGGCTTTTGCCTCGGTATGCAGATGCTGGCGGAGGCCTCCGAAGAGAGCATGGGTACGGATGACTCGTCAGAGCGCCTTATCGACTGCCTTGGTATAGTACCGGGCAAGATCCGGTTGATGGAAGTGGGCAATCTGCGCCTGCCCCATATGGGCTGGAACCAGATTGAGCACGACGAGAGCCATCCTCTGCTCAAGGGGATCCCGAGCGGCAGCTACTTCTACTTCGTGCACTCCTATGCGCTGGAGGTAACCGAAGCGACGCTGGCGACCTGCGACTACGGCCAGCCGTTTACCGCCATCGTCGGTGGGGTTGCAGAGCACAGCAACTTCTTCGGCGCCCAATTCCACCCGGAGCGCTCAGGCGCAGCCGGTGCCCGTTTGCTGCAAAATTTTCTGGAGCTATGAATGATCATTCCCGCAATTGACCTTATCAACGGTCAGGTGGTTCGCCTCTATCAGGGGGACTACGAGCAGAAGACCGAATACAGCAGCAGCCCGCAAGCCCGCTTCGATGAATATGTCTCCCAGGGGGCGGTGCAGCTCCATCTGGTGGATCTGGACGGTGCCAAGGATGCCAAGGCGCGCCAGCTGCCCCTGCTGACCCAACTGCTGTCGGCCACCGAAGCACCGGTGCAGGTCGGTGGCGGCGTGCGCACCGAACAGGATGTGGCGGATCTGCTGGCCGCCGGCGCCAGCCGGGTGGTGATTGGCTCCACCGCCGTCAAATCCCCGGATCTGGTAGCCAGCTGGATGGAGAAATATGGCCCCGAGCAGATCGTGCTGGCGCTGGACGTCAATATCGATGAGCAGGGCAATCGCCATATCGCGGTAGCAGGCTGGCAGGAGAACAGCGGTGTGACCATCGAGGCACTGATCGAGCGCTTCCTTCCCGCCGGGCTCAAGCATGTGCTCTGCACCGACATCAGCCGTGACGGCACCCTGGCTGGCACCAACGTCGAACTCTATCGGGATCTCTGCGCCCGCTACCCGAGCGTCGCTTTTCAGGCTTCCGGTGGCATTGGCGGTATCGCGGATATCGAGGCGCTCAAGGGCTCCGGCGTCAAGGGGATCATCCTTGGCCGCGCCCTGCTGGAGGGCAAGTTCTCGGTAGGTGACGCCATCGCCTGCTGGCAAGCCCCCGCTGCCGATACCACAGGAGGCAACTGATGCTGGCAAGACGCATTATCCCCTGCCTCGACGTGAAAGATGGCGTGGTGGTCAAGGGGGTGCAGTTTCGCAACCACGAGGTGATGGGCGGCATTGTCGAACTGGCACGCCGCTACGCCG
This sequence comes from Aeromonas sp. 600282, assembly GCF_049175755.1. Lineage (NCBI taxonomy): Bacteria > Pseudomonadati > Pseudomonadota > Gammaproteobacteria > Aeromonadales > Aeromonadaceae > Aeromonas > Aeromonas sp. 600282. Next base: position 145,826 of record NZ_JAAKVR010000005.1, read on the forward strand.
AAGAGGGTGCTGACGAGCTGGTGTTCTATGACATCACCGCCTCCAGCGATGCCCGGGTGGTGGACAAGAGCTGGGTGAGCCGGGTGGCGGAGGTGATCGATATCCCCTTCTGCGTCGCCGGTGGCATCAAAAGCGTGGAAGATGCCCGCCAGATCCTCGAATTTGGCGCCGACAAGGTCTCCATCAACTCCCCGGCCCTTGCCGACCCGACTCTCATCAGCCGACTGGCCGAGCGCTTTGGCGTACAGTGCGTGGTGGTAGGCATTGACTCCTACTTCGACGCCGACACGGGCCACTATCAGGTCAAACAGTTTACCGGTGACGAGAGTCGCACCCGCACCACCGCCTGGCACACCCTCGACTGGGTGCAAGAAGTGCAAAAGCGCGGCGCGGGCGAAATCGTGCTGAACGTGATGAATCAGGACGGCATGCGTCAGGGTTATGATCTCGATCAGCTCAAACTGGTGCGCGGCGTCTGCAAGGTGCCGCTGATCGCCTCCGGCGGCGCCGGTGCCATGGCACACTTTCGCGATGCCTTTACCCTCGCCGATGTGGACGGGGCGCTGGCCGCCTCTGTGTTCCACAAGGGCCTTATCCCCATTCCCGAATTGAAACGCTGGCTGAAAACTGAAGGAGTCGCCATCCGTGAATAACTTCTCTGAAAATGCACAAACAACCGCCAGCGCGCGCCCCCTTGCCGAGCAGCTCGACTGGGAAAAATGTGATGGCATGATCCCCGCCATCGTCCAGCACGCCGCCAGCGGCGAGGTGCTGATGCAGGGCTTTATGACCCGCGAGGCGCTGGAAAAAACCCAGACCACCGGTCAGGTCACCTTCTTTAGCCGCAGCAAACAGCGACTGTGGACCAAGGGTGAAAGCTCGGGCAATGTGCTCCAACTTGTGGCCATCAGCACCGACTGCGATCAGGACTCTCTGCTGATCGCCGCCAACCCTGTCGGCCCCACCTGCCACAAGGGCACCACCTCCTGCTTCCATGGTCACCCTCTGCCACCCCTCGGTTTTCTGGCAGAGCTGGAACAGGTACTGGCCGCCCGCAAAGGGGCCGATCCGGCCACCAGCTACACCGCCAGCCTCTACGGCAAAGGCACCAAGCGCATCGCCCAGAAGGTTGGTGAGGAAGGTGTCGAAGTGGCGCTCGCCGCCATGGCCAAGGATCGGGAGGAGCTCATCAACGAATCCGCCGATCTGCTCTACCACCTGACCGTGCTGCTGCAAAATGAGGGGCTGGGATTACAAGATGTCGTACAGCGGCTTTATAAGCGGCATAATAAATAAACTGCATTATGATAGATGGGCGTTTAGCCCATCCATCATAATAACAAGGTAGATAATTCGACCAGCTCTATATAGTCATTATTTGACAACCCTTTATTTTGCAAGCAAGCCATATAATACCCACCATTATCATCATATCTTCCGTCCGAACGAATAATTGTGAGTCCATTTATATCATCCGGCTTATTATTATTGTTTAAGTAGTAACCGCTGAGGATTTTATGAACATGTACTATATAGGCATAAAAATCATCATTTTTCAAAATTACCTTTTCATTACGACCTGACTTAACATCAGACCAATAATTAATCACCATTGATAATTTTGCTTTGTTTTTAAATGAGAAAACATTGTCTTTATTTACATTAACCTTATCAATTTCAGCATCTAAAAGTTTCCCGCCGCTACGAAGAACTATATATGCCGCAGGAACTTTTGCATGCATAATCAGTAAGGCAGACAAATAGATAATATCTATGGAACGCTCCGACACTGAATGCAATATAGCAAACAACGTATCCAAGAATGACTCAGTCTCTCTTGCGGTGAGATGGTATGCATCCACAATTTTTGCAAGTGTTTTAGAAAAGTCACTAGAATCTGAAAAACAATGAAATGTTTTACTACATAAAAGCTCAAATCGAGCTGCAACAAAATCTTCTATGAGAAAATGGCTAGGGCATTTATTCAAATAAAAACGTCGTTTGAAAAATCGGCCTAGATAAGTCTGAGCATCAAACCCTTCCCCATAAATTACCTTGATAGCATGCTGCAACTGCTCGGTATCTGTTGCCAGCACAAATACCACCATAGGAATATCGAAAATATGCTTGATGGTCTCAAGCATCTCTACTGCATAAGAGGGGCAGCAACGATCCAGCTCATCAATCAAAATAAAGGCGGGATAGTCCAGTTCTCCTTCATTTAAACCAACAGCTCCCTCAACCCATTGCCGTATCTCTTGTTTAAGATACTGGATAGATTCATAACGCTCTTTGTGATTGCTACAGAGCGTATCAACCAGCTTATCTGCGTCTTCGCCTTCCACAGAGAAGTCACTATCTTCAAGCCCAGCTTTTTTAATGGAAGACTTGAGTACCAATTTCCCGCCAACCTTGAGCAACCCCAATAACTTGGACTTGATGCCATCAGGTATGGCAACCGTCTTTCCTGTAGCGTCTCTCAATTGCTCAATAATCGACGAAATGACAGTCAACAAGGGATCATCGGAAAAGTCCTGCTGCCAGGCATCGATATAGACGGTGGGATAGTGCGCTTTCAGCTCCATATACCAGCGTTTGATAAACCAGGTTTTACCCGCCCCCCACTCGGCATTGAGGTTAAGCACATAGTTGCGCTGCTTGCCTTCGGCGGCGAGGTATTTGGTCAGAAATTCGGCATAGCGGGCGCGATCCAGCCGATCTGCGCTCAAACTCTCTTCGCTACCCGCAATGGCCCCCGGCCCGTCCCACTGAACTGTGTCATTCCAATTAAACGGTGCCACTGCCATCTCGTATCTCTCCATATTGCGTTGCTGGAGATGATATCAGGGACACCGAGGAAATAGTTTGACTAAAGACCTGTTCGTTACCCTTTTTGCCACTTGGGGAGGTTTATTTAGCTGTTGTTCAACTTCTCTGCCGAGAGCCGATGATAGAGGGTCGATACATGGTGGCAAGCTATCTCAACAACCATGGACTCAACTGATTTCCTTTGATTTGCTCAGAGGTTACAACCATGTGACATAACGCAGAACCTGCGGAAATAAATGAGAAATATGCCGTGAAGAGTGCTTAATTTAAAGCAGTTGATGCACGTTGGCCTCGTGTTCAGCCAACCAATCACAGCGACCCAAGGATGGCCAACTTCATGAAGGATGAACCCTTCTCCACCCGATTGCAGCACGAGCTGGATCACCTCAGATCCATCTTTAACGAGATGGGGGCTTACCTCTTTACCAAGGATCTGGATGGCCGTTATATCTATGCCAATCAGGCTGTGCTGGATCTCTTTGGTTGTACCCTGGCCGAACTGCAAGGTAAGGATGATCGCGCCTTTTTTGACCTCGACTTCTCGGAAGATCTGAGACGAAATGATCGTCAGGTGCTGGAGCAGCAGGTCGCCATCGCCCGGGAGGAGATCAACTACCTCAAACCCACGGGAGAGAAACGGGTCTACTGGAGCGTGAAAAAGCCGATGTACGACCGGGATGGCACGCTGATCGGTCTGTGCGGCATCTCCACCGATATCACGGAACACAAGCTGATTGAGGCCCGTATGGCCGAGCAGCATCAGTTGCTGGAGATCATCCTGGCCAACGTGGATGCCCATATCTATATGAAGGACAGCCAGCACCGCTTTCTCTACGTCAATCAGAAGGTGTGTGCCCTGCTCGGTTTACCCGCCGAACAGATCATCAACCGCAGCGATAATGAGCTGTTCTCCCCACACGGAGCCAACCAGCTGTGGCAGCTGGACAACCGGGTGTTCGAAACGGGTGAGCTGCAAGCCGGTGAAGAGTCACTGACCGATACCGAAGGCAAGCAACATTACTACTGGTCTGTCAAAGTCCCCTTCAAGCTGGCTGATGGTACCCCCACCCTGATCGGTATCTCCTCCGATATCACCGAGCTGCACCAGCTCAAGGAACAACTGCAATATCAATCGGTTCGTGACAGCCTCTCCGGACTTTATAACCGCCGTTTCTTCTTCGAGGTGTGCGAAAAGAACCTGAGTATGAACATGCGCCACCAGCTCACCTCGGTGCTGATAGTGCTGGATGTGGATCAGTTCAAATGCATCAACGATCGCTACGGTCACCCGCTGGGCGATCAGGCGCTGATCCATCTGGGCAGGGTGATGCAATCGGTGCTGCGCAGCGAAGATGTGCTGGCCCGCATCGGCGGTGACGAGTTTGCCATCTTGCTGCCCAACACCACCCTCTCGGCCGCCGCATCACTGGCCGAACGGCTGCGCAAGCAGGTGATGCAAAGCCCGTTACCCCTTGCCGATGGGGATGAGCTGGTTATCACCATCAGCGCCGGGCTGGTGGAAAATAGCAAGGGGGAGCAGATGGAGAGCCTCTACGCGCGCGCCGATCAGATGCTCTATCAGGCCAAACAGAGCGGCCGCAACTGCGTCGCGTGCAAGGCACGATAGCTGGCTGGCCAGTCAGGCACTCCCACTTCCCTTGCTGCATTTATCCCGACAGCTTAGTCATCCTATTGCACGCTGCTTTCACTCACGCTCGATTAGCACCTAACCCAGCTGTTTGCGCAGCACAAACTTTTGCACCTTGCCGGTGGAGGTCTTCGGCAGCGGGGTAAAGATGATCCGCTTAGGCGCCTTGAAGTGGGCCATCTGCTCCCGGCAAAAGGCGATCAGCTCCGCCTGGGTGGTCTCTCGCCCCTCTTTCAGTTTGACGAAGGCGCAGGGCACCTCCCCCCACTTCTCATCGGGCATGGCGATCACCGCCGCTTCGTCCACATCGGGATGGCGATAGAGCACATCTTCCACCTCCAGACTGGAGATATTCTCCCCGCCGGAGATGATGATGTCCTTGGATCTGTCCTTGATCTCCACATAACCATCCGGGTGCCACACCGCCAGATCCCCACTGCGAAACCAGCCGTCCGCCATCGCCTCGGCGCTGGCCGCCGGGTTCTTGAGATAGCCTTTCATCACCACATTGCCCCGCAGCACTATCTCCCCCATGGTTTTGCCATCTTTGGCCACCGGCTCGCCACTGACCGGATTGATGACCCGCATTTCCCCCTGCAGGGGTGAGGCTACCCCCTGGCGCGCCTTCAAACGCGACAGCGTGGTGGCATCCTGCCCCTGCCAGCGTCTTTGCGGCTCGCACAGCACGCAGGGACCATAGGTTTCGGTGAGGCCATAGACGTGGGTCACGGCGATCCCCATCGCCTCCATGCCGGCGATCACGGTGGCGGGAGGCGCAGCGCCAGCGGTCATCACTTTGATGGGGAGATCCAGCCCCTGCTTGAGCGCTGGTTCGGCATTGTTGAGCATATTGAGCACGATGGGCGCTGCGCAAAAGTGACTCACCTTGTGCTCGTGCAGCGCCTCATAAATAGCGTCTGCCTGCACATGACGCAGGCAGATACTCACCCCGGCGGTGGCCGCCAGCGTCCAGGGGAAACACCAGCCGTTGCAGTGAAACATCGGCAATGTCCAGAGGTAGACGGGATGTTTGGGCAGCTCCCAGGAGAGTACGTTATTGATGGCGTTGAGGTGGGCGCCGCGATGGTGATAGACCACCCCCTTGGGATTGCCGGTAGTGCCGGAGGTGTAGTTAAGGGAGATAGCCTGCCACTCATCTTGCGGCAACCAGCCGGGCTCATCACCACTCCCTTGCGCAAGGAACTGTTCATAGTCGAGGTCACTGATAAGCGCCCCCTCCCGGTAGAGGGGATCATCGATGGCGATGACCAGCGGTTGGCTCTCCAGCAGACCCAGCGCCTTGCGCACCACGGCGCCAAACTCCCTGTCTACCAGCACCACCTTGCTCTGGGCATGCTGGAAGATAAAAGCCATCGACTCGGCATCGAGCCGGGTATTGATGGTGTTGAGCACGGCGCCGCTCATGGGCACCCCGAAGTGCGCTTCAAACATCGCCGGGATATTGGGTGCAACGATGGAGACGGTATCCCCCTCCCCGATACCGCTAAGCCGCAGGGCCGAGGCCAGCTGGCGGCAACGGCGGGCGGTCTCGCCCCAGCTCTGGCGCAGCGGGCCGTGGATCAGCGCCGGATAGTCGGGATAGACCCGCTCCGCCCGCCCCAAAAAGCTGATGGGGGTCAGGGCCTCGAAATTGGCGGCGGTTTTGGCAAGGTCACGCTCATAGATGTTCTGCACTGTCATCGGATTCCTTCCTCACAGGTGGCACAAAACGGGCAGTTTCGGGATGATTCAGAGATCAGCAAGCGACATAGGCATCCTGCCCGTCACTGGTCTCTTATGGGGATGACAGCCTAACAGTGAGCCTGCGGCGGCAGGTATTAGCAAAACGTCTTAGACAGGGGCAGCCTGCTGCCAACAGAGGCCCCCTGTTTTCGTTGCAAAAAAATATTTCATTACGGGAAAGCGTGCCATTTTTTTCACAGGCTGTTTTTGGCGAATAACGAAAAATGACGATAATGGAATATTATTCCGTCAAAACTGCTTTATATGTCATTTCATTCATCTCGGCACGCACTATTTTCATGACCTTTATTTAAGGTAAACCGCATAAAACGAAAGCCGAAATAGTTATTGCATAATAACTTTTATTTCATATCAGCTGTTAAATCCATGGAAAATAAATTTTGTGAGCCATCCCATAAAGCGAGCATGGCACCATGTTCATTCAGCCACACACGGGTTACGGTTACAACGTGAAACAATCTACCGGATGTTCAATATCAGGCCAGATTTCTCGCCAATCACTACGCAATCCACAGTGAGTTTGCGTACCTTGGATGTATGACGCAGAAACCCTATCGACCCGATATTCCGCCGAGCCCAAACCTGCTTTATCAAGGAGCATTTTATGTGTGCCGTGCCGAATACCACACCACGCAGACAATTCCCTACTGCATTTACCATTCTGTTTCTTATTATGTTACTGGCCATTGCACTGACCTGGATAATTCCGGCGGGCGCCTATGCCAAGCTCTCTTATAATCCAGCCAGTGAAAGTCTGATGGTCAATAGCCCACAGGGGGAAATAAGCCGACTTCCCGCAACCCAGGATGCCCTGGCAAAACTTAACATCAATATTGCGGTGGAGCAATTTACCAACGGCACCATCCGCAAGCCCATTGCCATTCCCGGCACCTATGCCCGATTGGAGCAAGCGCCCAAGGGGTTCGGTGACGTGGCGGTCAGCATGGTCAAGGGCACCATAGAGGGGGCGGATATCATCGTCTTTATTCTGGTGCTCGGGGGGCTGATCGGCGTCATCAACAAGACAGGTGCCTTCAGTGCAGGGCTGGTGGCGTTGTCGCGCAAGACCCGGGGCAACGAGTTCCTGTTTGTGGCGCTGGTCTGCTTCGTAATGGCGCTGGGAGGCACCACCTGCGGACTGGAGGAAGAGGCGGTCGCCTTCTACCCCATACTGGTGCCCATCTTTCTGGCGCTCGGCTATGACTCCATCGTCTGCGTAGGGGCCATCTTCCTCGCCGCCTCCATGGGAACCACCTTCTCCACCATCAATCCCTTCTCGGTGGTGATCGCCTCCAATGCCGCCGGCATTCCCTTTACCGAGGGGCTGATCTTTCGCGCCATTGGCTGTCTGGTGGGCACCCTGGTGGTGATCGGCTATCTCTACTGGTACTGCAAGAAGATCAAGGCCAACCCGGCCTTCTCCTACACCTATGAGGACAGAGAGAGTTTTCGCGCCCGTTTTCTCAAAGAGGGCTCTATGGACGAAGGGGTGCCCTTCACCCTGCGCCGCAAGATCATTCTGACCCTGTTTATCCTCGCCTTCCCGCTGATGGTGTGGGGCGTCTCCATGGCCGGTTGGTGGTTTCCGCAGATGGCAGCCACCTTCCTGACCATCGCCATCATCATCATTTTTATCTCGGGTCTCAAAGAGAAAGAGGCAGTCGAGGCCTTCACTCAGGGGGCGTCGGAGCTGGTGGCGGTCTCCCTCATAATCGGGCTGGCACGGGGGGTCAATCTGGTGCTGGATCAGGGGATGATCTCGGACACCATTCTGGCCTACGCCTCCGATCTGGTCTCCGGCATGCACGGCGCCGTGTTCGCGGTGGCGCAGATGCTGGTGTTCACCCTGCTGGGGCTGGTGGTGCCCTCCTCCTCCGGGCTCGCAGTGCTCTCCATGCCCATCATGGCGCCGCTGGCAGATACCGTGATGATCCCCCGCTATATCGTGCTGTCGGCCTACAACTGGGGCCAATACGCCATGCTGTTCCTGGCCCCCACCGGACTGGTGCTGGTCACCCTGCAGATGCTCGGCATCCAGTTCAACAAGTGGGTCAAGTTCGTGCTGCCCATGGTGGGCTTTGTGCTGGGATTTGGCGCCCTGATGCTGGTGGCGCAAGTGATGTTGGCCTGATGGGCCTGTGATACATGAGTGACAACACCCCGAGCCTGGCGCGGGGTGTTCTTTTGTCAGCCTTAGTGGCGCACCCGCCCCTGCTGGCGGAAGCAGTAGAGTTTAAGGCTGATGTCGGCGATATCGGCGGGAAGCTCCTCTCCCTGCTCGGCCAGGGGCCGGTAGAGGGATGAGAGCAGACGTTCAGCCTGCTGCGCCGTGATGATGTTGGCCTGGATGGCCGGGGTGATCCAGCTGGGTAACATTGACATATCTCCCCCTCGTTGATCCGGTGATCTCGGGTGAACCTCTTCATATCAGGTCTTACGCAGTTGTCTGCCGACCCGTTCACCCTCTGCTTCACCCAATCAAAGCAAAATGCTTGCCGTGATCTCTTATCGGCCAACATCCGATGGGGCTGGAGCCATTTATCAACCACTTGCGTGGCCATCTCAACGAACAGAGCCCTTGCTCAAGGCCTCCCTTGACCTGCCCCCGTCAGCACTTTGCCACTCTGGCATTCTGCTCACCGCACGCCTTGCAAATTGCGACTCGAATTGCTCCTTATTACACTGGCACAGTCCACCATGCGCCGGAAACCGGTCACTTTTAGTCCGTTGTCGCCAAAGCCAGACACTTTTTCGGGGTGACTGTTTTTTGACCTTGCCAGCGCCTGTCGCAGACCCATCCCCCTCGCCTTGTTCGGCCAACCGGTTATGACAAGATGGCGCCAGATTGGAACAGCCCGTATGGGTATGCAGGAGAACAACAAGATGAACAGATCCATGATGGCAGGTATCGGTATTGGCATCGCCTCGGCCCTGGCGCTCTCGGCGGCGGCCAGTGGCTCGCTCTTTACACCACAACCCACCTTTGCCGAGGTGATTGCCAGCAAGCCGATCACCGAGACCATCAAGACTCCCCGCCAGGAGTGTCGCAACGTCACCGTGACCCACCGCAAGCCGGTACAGGATGAGCACAAGATCCTCGGCACCGTGGTGGGCGCGGCGCTGGGGGGCGTGGTCGGCCACCAGTTTGGTGGCGGCAGTGGCAAGAAGGTGGCCACCGCTGCCGGGGCTGTCGCGGGTGGTTATGCCGGTAATCAGGTGCAGGGCAATATGCAGGCTGGCGATACCTACACCACCACCGAGCAGCGCTGCAAAACCGTGCAGGATACTAGCGTCAACACAATTGGTTATGACGTGACCTATCGCCTCGCAGGTCAGGAGGGGGTGATCCGCATGAAGCAAGCCCCCGGTGCAACCATTCCGGTCAAAGATGGCAAATTGGTGATCGACCAGCCAAAAGTGTGATTTCTCCTGACCCCGCTCAGCAGCAGGCCCGCCTCTTTCGAGGCGGGCCTGTGTTTTTGGACGGCTTGTTTCCTTTTTCAAACAACGGCACGCACCACTCACGGCACTAGAACTATCACCCCTTGCAGCACTTCTTCACCGCCCGCACCACGTTCTGATAGCCGGTACAGCGGCAGAGGTTGCCAGAAAGGCCGCGGCGGATCTCCGCATCGGTCAGTGGACGGCGCTCGGTCTTGTCGAGCAGAGCCGCGCTCGCCATCACGAGGCCCGGGGTGCAAAAACCGCACTGCACCGCCCCCTCGTCGATAAAGGCCTGCTGCACGTCGGAGAGCTCGTTACCTTTGCGTTCCCCCTCCACGGTACGAATGGATTTGCCATCGGCCCACACCGCCAGATAGAGGCAGCTGTCGATAGCGGTGCCATTCACCCGCACGGTACAGGCGCCGCACTCACCGACACAGCACCCCTCTTTCACACTGATCAGCCCCTGCCCGCGCAGGAAGTGGAGCAGCGACATGGTGGGCGGCACTGCATAGGAGTAAGGCTTGCCGTTGATCTCGCACTGGATCTCCACTGCGGGACAGCTTTGCGGTTGCATCATAGGATCTTGCCTCCGGCACGTTCGACTGCGCAGGCGACCACCCGCTGCGCCAGGGTTTTGATAAGGTGCAGGCGAAACTCCTTCTCCGCCCGCCAGGAGGAGCGCGGCGCCACATCGGCTACCACCGCCTCGGCAATGGCTGCCAGTGTGGCGCGAGTCAGCGGTTGCCCTTCGGCCGCAGCTTCCGCGTGAGGCGTGCGTACCGGTGTCGGTGCCGCCACCCCATAGGCCAGCCGCAGACTCTTGAAGTGACCATCCTCAATCTGGCAGTAGGCGGCGCAGCCGATGGTCGCGATATCCATGGCATCGCGCATGGCGTATTTGAAGTAGTGGGAGCCCACATGGGGGTGCGAGTCCGGGGCAAAGTGAAACGCCACCAGAATTTCCGCCGGTTGCAGCGCAACCTTGCCTGGGCCGGTATGAAAACCGGCGATGGGGATGCGGCGTGTGCCGTTAGGACCAGCAATCTCAAGCTCGGCCTCCAGCGCGACGGTAGGCGCCGCCGAGTCGGCACTGGTGGCGCCGTTGCAGATGTTGCCGCCATAGGTGGCGACGTTGCGGATCTGCGGGCCGGCGATAGTAGCGGCCGCCTCGGCCAGCATCGGCAGGCGGCGCTGCACCAGTTCGTTCTCGATGAGCTCGGTAAAGGTGGTGCCGGAGCCGATGCGGATAGAACCGTCAGCCAGCTCGCTCACCCCTTTGAGTTCGGGCAAGTCGTGAATATCGACGATATGACGATAGGCGGCGTTGAGGTGATGCAGCTGGATCATCACATCGGTGCCACCGGCCAGCAAACGCGCCTCGGGGTCAGCCTGACGCAGGGTGACCGCCTCGGCCACACTGCGGGCCTTGTAGTAACGGGCAATATCAAACATGGTGTTGCTCCTCCCCTGCTCCCTCGCCAATTAGACCCGCCGTGACAAACTCCCGAAACAGGGTCTTGGGGGTAATGGGCAGCTCGTTGATGGCCACCCCGGTCGCCATGCGAATGGCGTTACGGATCGCCGGGCCCGGCGAGATGATGGGCGGTTCCCCCAGGGATTTGTGGCCATAGACCGACTGGGGCTCGTAGGTCTGCACGAAGTCGCATTCCAGCTCGGGCAAATCCAGCATGGTGGGGAACTTGTAATCGAGCAGGTTGGGGTTGCGCACCACGCCGGTTTTGGCGTCGATGATCATCTCCTCGAACAGCGACCAGCCGATCCCCATCCCCATGCCGCCATGCACCTGCCCCTCCGCCAGCTGTGGATTGAGGATCTTGCCGGCATCGTGCAGGTTGATGATGCGATTGATGGTCACCTTGCAGAGATCGATATCGACGCTGAGATCGACAAAGGTGCAGCCAAAACTGGGCGGGTTGGTGGTGGTCTTGTGGGAGACTTCCGACGTGATCTGGCCGCCGATCGTGAGGTGGTAGTAGGCGTTGACCGACACCTCGGCGACGCTGATCAGCACCTTGTCCGGCGCACCGGCCAGCACCACGTAGCCGTCGATCAGGGTGAGCGATCCCACATCCTGATGGCAGAGCTGGGCTGCCAGCGAGAGGATGCGGGCCCGCAGTTGCAGCGCCGCCTGATGAATGGCGGGGGCCGCCACATAGCTCTGACGCGAGGCGAACGAGCCCGGATCGTAGGCGGTAATGTCGGTATCCTGAGTCGAGATGACCCGGATCTGCTCAAACGGAATGCCCAATGTCTGGGCCGCCATCTGGGCAAAGACGGTATCCGATCCCTGCCCTATCTCGGTAGCACCGATCTGCAAATTGACAGTGCCATCCTGATTGAGCAGCATGCGGGCGCCCGCAATTTCAACCCCCACCGGATAGGTGTTGGAGCCGTAGCTAAAGCATGCAACCCCGATGCCGCGTCGCAGCCGGCTCGCCGGATCCTGCCCCAGACACTCGGCCTTGAGCCGATCCCACTCGAACATCTCGCGACCACGGATCAGGCAGTCGGGCAACCCGGCGCTGTAGATGGTCTTCTGGTTGACCTGATTGACGTCCCCTTCCCTCGCCACGTTTGCGATGCGCACATCAAGCGGATCCAGCCCCAGTTCGGCGCAGGCGTCATCCAGCATGCATTCGAGGGCAAAAATCACCTGCGGCGCGCCGTAACCGCGCATGGCACCGGCGGTGGGCAGGTTGCTGTAGAAGGTTTTGGCGTCATAACCGAAGGCGCTGCGCGGATAGAGGTAGCTGACCTTGTTGCCCCCGGCGCTGGCGATGGAGTGGCCGTGAGAGGCATAGCCGCCGGTGTTGGAGAGCACGTCGAGCTGATAGCCCTTGAGGGTGCCATCGCGATTGAGGCCCATCTTGCCATCGATAGCAAAGCCGTGGCGGGTGCGGGAGGCAAAAAAGCACTCCTCCCGGCTCAGGGTCATCTTGACCGGCACACCGCCAAGCTTGTAGCTCAGAAACGCCGCCATCGGCTCTTCCAGCACATCCTGCTTGTTGCCAAAACCGCCACCCATATAGGGCTTGATCACCCGCACGCTCGACCAGGGCAGGCCGAGGGACTTGGCCACCCGGCTGCGCACTATCTGGGGGATCTGGGTACTGCTGACCACTATGATGTGGTCCGGCTGATCCATATAGGCGTAGCAGGTCACCGTCTCCAGATGGCAGTGCTGCACCACCGGCGTCCGGTAGTGCCCCTGAAACTGCAGATCGGCCGCCGCGATGGCCTGCTCCGGGTCATTGGCGCGAAGCTGGCTTTGGCGCAGCAGATTGCCACTCGGGTGAATGGGATAGGCACCGTCGGCCAGCGCACTTTCGGCATCCGTCATCACTGGCAGCGGCTCGTAAGTCACCTTGACCAGGGCGGCAGCCTTCTCGGCCACCAGCGGATCCCGGGCCACCACGATGGCGACGCCATCGCCGAAGTGGCGTACATGGTCGGTGAGCAGACGGCGGTCTTTCACGTCCCGTTTCGCCTCATCGAGAGACCAGGCGTGACCGGCGGTGCGAAAACAGGTGGTGGGCACATCTTCATGGGTAAACACGGCTTCGACCCCATGCAGGGCCAGTGCCTCGGTCGCATCAATGGCAAGCACCTTGCCGTGGGCGATATTGCTTCGCACGTACTTGGCGTGGCGCATCCCGAGCATGATGTTGTCATCGGTATAGCGGGCGCTGCCGGTCACCTTGGCCTCGGCATCCACCCGCTTGAGCGGTAATCCTATGGACATATGCAAGTCCTTTTTCGAATGGAAAAATCTGGAACCGGCATAAAAAACAGCAAGATATGCGCCTGTTTCCCGCCATCGTCAGGACAATGGGGAGAAGTGTGAAGGGGATCCCATCTAGCCTGCTTTTGTTGGCCCGCAGCGACAAGCCAAGGGCAGCCCCTGAGCAAACGGGGCACATCAGCGGTGAAAAAAACGGCAGAGCGAGTAGAGCAAGGGTGGGAGCCTATCAATCTGGTAGGGGGATTTATCAAAATGGTATCGCGATGAGACCACCCAACTGCGGAGACGGCCGAGACGTGATAGCCAGCATGGGTGGGCTAAAAATAACAGGTATAAAAACGGGGCCGCCAGTGCGGCCCCAAACGGGCGGGTTATCCCTAAATAGCCCACCCCCCAGCATAAAAGAGCACCAGCGCCAGGGCGATGACCACGGTGCCGACGTTGAGCTTGTGCCACTCCTTCGAGCAGATGCGGCCGATCACCAGCGAGCTGAAGCCAAGCATGATGCCGGTGACGATATTGCAGGTGAGCACGATAAAGACCGCACACACTAGCCCGGACATGGCCCCGACAAAGTCATCGAAATCGAGCTTGGTGACATTGCTCAGCATCAGGAGTCCCACATACATCAGGGCCGGTGCGGTGGCATAGGCCGGCACCAGATAGGAGAGCGGCGAGAGGAACAGCATCAACAGGAACAGGCCGCCGACCACAGTCGCGGTGAGGCCGGTTTTGCCCCCCGCCGCCGTGCCTGCTGCCGATTCGATATAGACGGCAGCGGGGGCCGCCCCCACCAGACTGGAGAAGATGCTGCTGACCGAGTCGGCACTGAGCGCCTTGCCGCTGTTGATGATATGACCATCTTTATCCAGCAGGTTGGCCTGCCCCGCCACGGCGCGGATGGTGCCGGTGGCATCAAATACCGCTGTCATCACCAGCGCCAGCACGCTGGGCAACACCAGCGGCGAGAGCGCCCCCATGATATCCAGGCTGAAGATGAGGGACTTGCCCTGATCGTCCGAGAGGCTCGGCAGGGCGAACAGCCCCTGATACTTCACCGCCGGATCGAAGATGAGGCCGAAGATGGAGATGGCGATGATCACCAGCAGGATCCCCCCCGGTACTCTCAGCTTCTCCAGCCCGAAGATCACCGCAAGGCCGATCAGGGACATGATGACCGGCATAGAGGTAAAGGCCCCCAGCGCCACCGGCAGCCCCTCCAGCGGGTTCTTGATCACCAGCCCCACCCCGTTGGCGGCAATAAGCAGCAGGAAGAGACCGATACCGATGCCGGTGCCGTGGGCAATCCCCATCGGCAGGTTGTCGAGGATCCAGCTACGCACCCCGGTCACCGAGATGGCGGTAAACAGTACCCCCATCAGGAAGACGGCCCCCAGCGCCACCGGAATGGGGATCTGCTGCCCCAGCACCAGACTGAAGGCGGTAAACGCCGTGAGGGAAATAGCGCAGCCGATGGCCATCGGCAGCTTGGCCCAAAGCCCCATCAAGAGTGAACCGAACCCCGCCACCAGACAGGTGGCGACAAACACGGCGCCGGGAGGAAAGCCCGCCTTGCCGAGCATGCTCGGCACCACGATCACCGAGTAGACCATGGCAAGGAAGGTGGTGAGGCCCGCCAGCACCTCCTGTCTGACGTTGCTGCCCCGCTCGCTGATCATAAAGTAGCGATCAAGAGCCGTGAGCGGCTGTTGCTTTGCTGCGCTCTGGCTGGCGTCATCATTGGCCAGCTGTTCCACGCTGTTTGTCCTGCTGTTTGCTTGGGTCATACCCAACTCCTTCACACGCGCCTGAATGTTCCATGACGAAATGGCGACAGGATCTGCGGGTCTGCCGAGCGCCAGTCTGATGAGAAACAGGCGATGGTGGCAGAGGATGCGACAGACAGACCAGGGCAGGCAGCCTTGACTCAAACGTTTGCCTTGCTGGTCAAAAAAACCGGGCCATTTCACGTTCTATGCGGGGAGATCCCCTGTCGTGCGGCAAGACTGGCGCCCCTGTGGAGCACGCCAGCCGCCGTATTCGTTGGGGCTGCGCCGCGGCAGCCCACTCCAGCCCCTACCCCCGTTCATGCACCAGTTGGCCATCCACATAGGTGCGGTAGATGGATCTGTCATCCCCCAGGGTCAGCAACACAAAGAGCTTGTCCCGCAGGGTGGTGGAGTTGTCATAACGCAGCTGCTGCAGCGGGGTGGCGACCGGGTCGAGCACCACGAAGTCCGCCTCCTTGCCCACCGCAAAGCTGCCGATCTTCTCGTCCAGCCCCAGCGAATGGGCGCCGCCCAGGGTGGCTAGATAGAAGGCCTGATAGGCCGAGAGCCGTTCGCCCTGCAGTTGCATCACCTTGTAAGCCTCGTTGAGGGTCTGCAGCATGTTGAAGGTGGTGCCCGCGCCGATGTCGGTGCCCATCCCCACCTTCACCTGCTTGCGCCACGCCTTGTGCAGCTTGAACAGGCCGCTGCCCAGATAAAGATTCGATGTGGGGCAGAAGGCGATGGTGGAGCCGGTCTCCTTCAGGCAATCCCACTCCTGCTCTTCCAGATGGACGCAGTGGGCAAAGACGCAGTTGTGGCCGGTCAGGCCATGCTGGTGATAGACATCGAGATAACCCTTGTGCGCCGGAAAGAGGGATTTGACCCAGGCGATCTCATCCTTGTTCTCGCACAGATGGGTGTGCAGATAGGTGGTGGGAAACTCTTCGCGCAGTCGCCGCGCCATCGCCAGTTGCTCGGGTGTCGAGGTGGGTGCAAATCGCGGTGTGATGGCATATAGAAGTCGACCGTTACCATGCCAACGCTCGATAAGCTGCTTGCTCTGTTCATAGCTGCTCTCGGCGGTATCGAGCAGATAGTCGGGCGCGTTGCGATCCATCATTACCTTGCCCGCGATCATTCGCATATTGATGCGACTGGCCGCCTCGAACAGGGCATCCACCGACTCGGGGTGAACGGTGCCGAACACCAGCGCCGTGGTGGTGCCGTTTCGCAGCAACTGCTTGATAAAGAAGGTGGACATCTCGCGGGCATACTCGAGATCGTTGTAGCGCCGCTCGGCGGGGAAGGTGTGGCGGTTGAGCCACTCCAGCAGCTGCTCGCCATAGGCCCCTACCATCTCGCTCTGGGGATAGTGAATGTGGGTATCGACAAAGCCGGGCACTATCATCTTGCCGCGATAATCGCGCACCCGCACTTCGGCCGGAATGCGATCTTTCCCCTCCTCCCACTCACCGAACCAGTCGATGCAACCGTTGCGAATGATCAGCAGACCATCCTCGATAAGGCGGGCGTTGGACTCAATCTCCTCGGGCTGATCCACCACCCGGGTGATATCGAAGAAACTGCCGCGTACCGCTTTGACAGAGTTGTCGTTTTTCATAACCGTTTCCCTGTTTTTCTTGTTCTGTTGACGTTTTTTGCCGATTTAACCGTCAGACCCGTTCCACTTGTGGCGCCACCGCCTGCCCGGGCACTGGCTCTGGTGACCCCTCACCCTTGCTGGCCGATGGCTGGCCCGCACTGCGGGCGGTAAAGCTCACATCCGGCTTGTCGCTCAGCTGGATCACCTCCACCGCCTCGGCATCCCTGACGGCCGCCTTGCGTTTGCGGCTTTGCGGCAGCACCAGATTCATGATGATGGCGGTGATGCCGCCAGCGCAGATGGGGTTCTCCACCAGCATGTAAATACCCGCTGGCAGCACCTTGAAGACGTTCGGGTCATAGGAAACACCGAGCCCAAGGCCAAGCGAGGTGGCGACAATCAGAGTCTCCCGCCGATCGAAGCCGTGGCTGATGATGATGCGACCACCGGCGATGGCGATCATGGAGAACATGATGACCATGGCGCCCCCCATCACAGGTGACGGTATGGTGGTAAAGAAGCGCCCTACTACGGGGAAGAGCCCCAGCAGCACCAGGATGACGGCGATAAACTTGCCCACATGGCGTGAGGCCACCCCGGTCATCTGGATGACGCCGTTGTTCTGGGCAAAGGTGGTGAGTGGCAAAGAGCCGAGGGCAGAGGCGATCACCGACACCAACCCATCAGCCAGCACGCCGCCGGATAGCCGTTTTTGAAACTCGGGACCCTGAATATCCCGGTGGGAGACCATGGCGGTGGCGGTGATGTCCCCCACCGCCTCCAGCACGCTCAACAGATAGATGGTGCCCGCCAACATAAAGGCGTGAAAATCGAAGGAGAAACCGTACTTGAACGGGATCGGCACCGTAATAAGCGGCAGGTTTTCAAGGGCGGAGAAATCCACCATACCGAGCATCAGGGCCACCGCATAGCCCACCATCAGACCGATGGCGATCCCGCTCATCCGCAGAAGCGGGCTTCGGCTGCAGTTGAAGGCGACGATAACGCAGAGCACCAAGAGCCCCAGCCCGATGTGCTCGTATTTGCCAAAGGTGCCGCTGCTCATGGCGGAGAAGCCGCCGCCAAAATCGATGATCCCCACCTTGATAAGGCTCAGGCCAATCATCAGTACCACCACACCGCTCACGGTCGGGGTGATCACCCGCTTGAGGTAGGGCAGCACAAAGGAGGAGCCCATCACCAGAAAGGCGCCGACAAAGGAGACCCCGAGCAGGGTCGAGACGATCAGCTCCTCATGGATGCCATCTTTTTTCATGGCGCCGCCGAGCGCGATCATCACGGTGACGAAGGAGAAGTTGACCGACTGGATGGAGAGCAGCCCCGAACCGATGGGGCCATAACGGTTTACCTGCAGCCAGGTGCCGATACCGGAAGCGATCATCGCCATGGAGACCAGATAGGCGGTGATCTCGGTGGAGAGGCCCAGGGCGCCGCCGACGATCAGCGCCGGGGTCACCATGGGGACAAAAATCGCCAGCAGATGGGTCACTGCGCCCATCAGGGTTTGATAAAACGGGGGGTTGTCTTCCAGCTCGTAAATGAGATCCGAGTGCTTGCGTGTTGTTTTAGACATCGTGTTTGTCCCATCACACAGAATGTAGGCGGAGTACTCATTCCGCCGTCAGGCGCTGGGGGCGAGCTGGTGCCCGCCCCTCACCTTTTCTTTTGTTATGCCGACACTTTTTGCTCCAGCTTGCCCAGTTCGCGCAGGATCTGCTCCGGCGTGAAGTGCCACTTGCGCAACCAGACACCACAGGCGTCGTGGATGGCGGTGGCGATGGCAGGCGCCGCGCCGTTGACCCCGATCTCCGAGATGGACTTGGCGCCGTAGGGGCCAACCTTGTCGTCACTCGGCACCAGGAAGGCCCGGAAGTCGCGGGGAATGTCGCCAATCTTGGGCGCGCCATAGCTCTTCAGATCCCGGGTCAGCGGGATGCCCTTGCTGTCGTAGCAGATCTCCTCGGTCATGGTGTGGCCGATGGCCCGCATGGTCGCCCCGTAGATCTGACCGAGCGCCAGTTCCGGGTTGATGGGGGTGCCGCAGTCGAGCAGGGCGTAGAACTTGTCGAGCCGGATCTCGCCGGTTCTGACGTTGACCGCCACCTCGGCGAAGTTGGCCCCGTACGGGAAGGCAAGCTCAGAGGTGATGTAGCTGGCGGTGCCCACGAGGATACCGAAGCCGGTACCGGTCTCCGCCTTGTGGGCCAGCTTGGCAAGGGTCACCTCCCCCTGCTTGCCGCGCACTATACCCGGATGAACCAGCTCCACATCCTCCACCGGCTCGCCCAGCATGGCGGCGCCGTGGAACAGGATCTTCGCCTTGAGGTTCTCGGCCGCCATCTTGGCCGCATTGCCGGAGAAGCAGGTGCCTGACGAAGCGTAAGCCCCCTTGTCGAACAGGGCGTGGTCGGTGTCGCCAGAGATCACATGCACATCGCTGAGCGGGCAACCGAGCACCTCGGCGGTCAGCTTGGCGACCACGGTATCGAGGCCGGTACCGATATCGGCGCCACCGGAGTGGACGATAAAGGTGCCGTCCGATTCCAGCTTGACCATGCAGTTGGCCTGATCGATATCCGGGATCCCCGATTTTTGCATGATGATGGCGACGCCACGACCGATGCGCCAATCTCCATCGGCGGGTTTGGGGCTATCCCAGGCAATCAGTTCGCGACCCTGTTTGAGGATGGGCTCGAGGGCGCAACTGGCCGCGTGGGGCACAGAAGTCGGCATCTTGCCCTCGCCGATGGCCCCCAGCACCTTGAGGATGTCCCCTTCATGCACCCGGTTGTGCTCCACCATGTCGAGCTGATCGATACCCAGTTTCTCGGCCAGTTCGGCAATGGCCATGGTCAGCGCGAAGTTGCCCTTGGGCGCGCCGTAGCCCTGATAGGCGCCGGTCGGGCAGATGTTGCTGTAGTAGGTGTTGACGGTAAAGCGCACGTTGTCGCACGGATAGAGCGGCAGGGAGAGCGCCGGGCCGTTACTCGGCACCGTCAACGAGTGGTTGCCGTAAGGGCCGGTGTTGGCGCGAAAATCCATCTCGATGGCGGTGATGGTGCCATCTTTCTTGGCCCCCACTTTCACCTTCACCTTGGCCACATGGCGCGAGGTATTGCTGATGAACTCCTCTTCACGGGTGTAGCGGAAGGTGACCGGACGGCCGGTGACCTTGGTCGCCCAGGCGCACACCTCTTCCAGCAGGATGTCCTGCTTGGAGCCAAAACCGCCCCCTACCCGCTCCTTGATCACGTGCACCTGATGTTGCTTGAGGCCGACGATACGCGCCACCTGACGGCGCACGTGCCACGGCACCTGAGTAGAGGCGTGAATGACCAGACGCTCCCCATCCATATAGGTGAAGCAGATGTGCGGCTCGGTCGGGCACTGCTGGGCCTGGGTCGATTCGTAAGTACGTTCGACTATCTCGTCCGCCTCGGCAAAGCCCTTGGCCACATCGCCGATCTGGCCATGGACGCTTGCGGCCAGGTTCTCGTGCGGGCGGGAGCCGATGGGGAAGTTGATGATCATGTGCTCGTCGCCGCGACGTACCGAGCAGGCGTTCTGCTGCTCGAGATCCGCAGGCGCACCGGCCATGTAGACAATGGGCTCGTCGTGTACCAGGGGTGCATTGGGGGCCATCGCCTCATCGATATTCATGACCGCTGGCAGCACCTGATACTCGACCTCGATGAGTTTCAGGGCTGCCAATGCGATGGCTTCGCTCTCGGCCACCACGGCGGCGACCCTGTCACCTACGTGGCGCAGCTTGCGGCTGAACATACGGCGATCAAGCGGTGACGGCTCGGGAGCACTCTGACCACCCGGAGTGTAAAACACATCCGGGCAGTTGAGGTGGGTAATGACATGCACGACGCCCGGCAGCACCTCGGCGCGGCTCACATCGAGTTTGGTGATCACCGCATGGGGATGGGGGCTGCGCAGCATCTTGATGATCAACGCATCTTCAGTAACCCGATCCTCCACATAACAGGGCTTGGCCTGCACCATCTTGGCGGCGTCCACTTTCGGACAGCTCTTGCCGATATGGCGCAGGTCGTCACGAAACTCGGGAGCAATCTGGCACAGGTAATCGGGATCCTTCATCCGTGAACAGGCAAGCTCGATGGCCTGATAAAACTGCTGATAACCGCCGTCCCGGTGAAAGAGGCCCGAGAGGGCATCGTCGATTTGATCACGGGTAGGCTCGGGGTGGCGATCAAGCAGGTCGGTGACGATGAGTGCCGCAGCCGGATCGTTGTAGCCGGACTGCACCACGCCCACATCTACCATCGCCTGCTGTACCAGGCTGAGCTGGTTCCAGCTGCCGAGCGACTCGGCGGTGCGCACCTCTGATCCATCCAGCTGGGCGGCGATCAGCAGAGAGGCGTTGATCACCTTGCCGTTGAAGAGAATGGCGTCAGAACCGGCAAAGCCGAAGCCGTCGTCACTGTTGCGCACCGAGTGCATCCGGCACTGGTTGAACAGCACCCGCTGGGCATTGTCACCGGCCTTGCAGATGACGGTGCGCAGGGCACCGTTCAGGGTAAAGTTGAGTTCCATCATGCTTGCACCTCCTGCTGCTGGCAATCCACCAGCAGATCCGCCACTACCACGCCGGTGATATACCGCTTGTAACTTATGCTGCCCGCCAGATCTTCACGGGGCGCAATCAGCTCGCTTACGGCGGCCTCCAGCGCGGCATCGTGCAGTTCGCGGCGCTCCAGATCCCGCAGGCGCATCGGCTGCGGGGTGACGCCAGCGACAGCCACCCGCATTTCGCCAATGCTGTCGAGGGCCACGGCGGCGGTCATCACCGCCAAGCCATCGGCGTTGCGGCTGATGCGGCGAGTGGCGCAGCGCAGTTCAGGCTCCGGCAGCACAACCCCCAGCACCAGGGCATTGCGCTGACCCGCCAGATAGGCGTCGATGGGTTGCAGCAGGTTGTTCTCCAGCACCACCACCGCTTCGAGCACCAGCAGCACCGGCAGCAAGGGGGAGTCCTGCTGTTGGCAGGCAAGTTCGCCGCCGATGGTGGCCTGATTGCGCAGATGGCGGGAGTAGACAAACCCCAGCGCATCGCACAGGGCGGCCGGGGTACGGGGATCCTCTTTCAGGGTCTGCAGGGTGACGGTGGCGCCGATATGGAGCTGGCCGTGCTGCTGCTCAATCTGGTTCAGTCCCAGCTTGTCCAGCGAGATAGCGACCTTCTTGTCGGTGCGAGTCGGAGCGGCGTTAAGCTTGCTGCCGCCTCCCATGTAGACGGCGTCGTTGCCGAAACTGGCCTTGAGTTCCAAAGCCTGACCCAGTTGCTCGGGTCGGAAGAATTGCTCAATCATGTGTCGTCCTTACTCTTGCTGCCCGCCGCCGGGAAAATCAACAGGGCGGGCAATCCGGTCCAAAACTGTGGAAGGTGGCCTTAGGCCAGCTGATCCATCCGTTGCCACAGGCGGCTCGCCACCTTGCTGGCCTGCTCGTAAATGGGCGCGACATCGAACGGGAACTCGCGATCCTGATAGACCATGCGCCCCTCCACCATCACGCTGTTGACGCTGTTCGATCCCATACCAAAGGCGAGATGGCCGCCGAGGTTGCGCGGCGCCAGCGGGGTCGGTGCGTCGTAGTCGCAAATGGTGAGGTCGGCCTTGTAGCCCGGCTCCAGGTGGCCAAATTTGGCACCGAAGTTGCGCTCCAGCAGGGTGTTGCCGTTCCAGAGGAAGCGGGCAAAGCTGTCGGGCCACAGGGCGCCACCGGCATCCTTGTGCTTGAAGTAGGCGAACTTGAGTTCTTCGAGCATGTCGGAGCCGATGCCATCGGTACCGAGCGCCAGATTGCGATACTCCGGCAGGTGCATGTTGTAGCCCACGTGGTTGTTCATGTTGGAGCGGGCGTTGTGCACCAGAAAGGCATCGCGGCTGTTGAGCAGCTCAATGTCAGCCGGGCTCAGGTAGATGCCGTGGGCGACAAGTGACTTGCTGTCGATAAGGCCAAACTCGTCCAGCCGGGCGATGGGCTCCTTGCCATAGTGGTGGTGGCCGTGGGCCATGTCGTAGCGGTCTTCCGCCACATGGATATGCAGCCCGCGACCGGTAACCTGCACCGCTTCGCGCAACATGGCTAGCCCTTCGTCTGGTACGGTGAAGGGGGCGTGGGCGCCGATATGGGCTTCAACCAGATAGGGTTCGTTCCCCTTGGCCTTGGCGGCATCAATGGCCTGCGCAAATAGGATGTTCTCCTCCACCCCAGCCTGCAGCTCGGCGAGGCCGCCGTTGCGATCCGTGGTCTCGAAGCAGGTCATGCCGCGCAGGCCCGCCTCCATAAACCCTTTGCGCAGCACATTCAGGGAGCCCTTGATGAAGTTGGGCGAAGCGTGGTGGTCGATCACCGCGCTGCAACCGCTCTTGATCGCCTCCAGCGAGCAGATGAGACCGCTGTAGTAGAGGGACTCCTCATCGAGCGCCCGATCGAGCCGCCACCAGAGGTTTTTCAGGGTGGAGATAAAGTCCGGGCAGGGGGCAATGTTGGCCATGATCCCCCGCGACAGGCCTGAGTAGAAGTGGTTGTGGGCACAGACGATGCCCGGCATCACCAGCTTGCCGCCCATCTCCCGATAGTTGGCCTCCGGGTAGAGGACCCGCAGATTGGGCCCCACCGCTTTGATAAGGGTGCCTTCGATGGCGATATCCACCCCTTCCAGCACCCGGGTCGGCTCCAGCTGGACAGCGGTGACGTTTTTCAGAATAAACATGGTGTGCTCCTTCGCTTATTCGTGGTTCGCTCAGGCCTCGACGGCCCCCAGCAGGTAGTGGTGATGGGCATGGACATGGCTGATGATGCGGCACACGTCGCCAAGGACCGCTGGCGCATCCTTGATCCGGCTCTGGGCGTCTATGGTCAGGCGATAGGTCTCGCCATCCTGACGCACCCGCAGTTCGCCACCATCCGCCAGATAGAAACCGGGGTTGCGGCTGTTGTCGAAATCCTCGGGCAGGCTGAAGATGGTGACCTTGTCCTGATAGGGCTTGCCCTGCCACGGGCAGAACTGGGCGCAGTTGCCACATTCGTTGCAGTAGGCATCCAGGTGCAGGGTCTGGAACTGATCCTTGAAGCCCGGCACCGCAATGGCGACGTTGGCCCGGTTGGGGCAGACATCCACGCACTTGCTGCAGAGGTAGTTGCACTCGAGGCAACGGTGCGCCTCTTGCGCCACGAAGGCCTCCCGCTCGCTCTTGTCGACCAGGGTGACGGCGATGCTCCCCTTGCGGCGGTAGATCTCATCCTTGCCCGACGGCTGAATGGTCACTTCACTCTGCTGGCTGGCGATATGCTCGCGAGAGAGCACCAGATCCGCGGCACGGCGGGCACCACCGATGGCACCGACGATGGAGGACGGGCCGCTCTGCACGTCACCGATCAGGAAGACGTTGCGACGGCTGGTTTCACCAGTCTGGCTATCCACCTCGGGCCAGCCATCGCTGCCCAAGGGAATGCCCATGGCTTTCAATACTTCGCAATCAGGCTGCTCGCCGATGGCGGTGATCAGCGCATCCATCTGCATCACTTCGGTCTGCTCGGTGGGCACCGGACGGCGGCGGCCCTGCTCGTCAGGTTCCCCCAACGCCATCATCCGCACGGTGAGCTTGCCATCTTTGTCAAAGCGCTCCGGATTGGTGAGGAAGCAGAAACGCACCCCATCCTCCACCGCTTCCAGATACTCCTCGCGATAGGCGGGCATCTCTTTCTCGCTGCGGCGGTAGATAACGGTCACATCGCTGACACCAGGCACCTTGAGGGCGGCGCGGGCGCAGTCCATGGCGGTGTTACCGGCGCCGATCACCGCCACATGGCGGCCGAGCGGCAGCGGTTTGCCCTGATTGAAGCTGCGCAGGAAGTGGAAGGACTTGTAGACCCGATCATGTCCCCCTTCGAGGCGCATGCCGCCATTCTTGTCGGCACCGATGCCGACGAAGACATAGGTAAAGCCCTGGGCGTGCAGCTTGTCGACGGTGAGCGCCGGATCGCAACCAAACTCGAACTTGACCCCGTGGGCGGCGACAAAGTCGATGTCGTGCTGGATAAGCTCGGCCGGGATGCGGAACTCGGGGATGATGTGCTTGACCACGCCACCGGCATCCGCTTCGCGCTCGAACACGGTGACCGGATGGCCGGCACGGGCCAGAAAGTAACCGGCGGAGAGACCGGCAGGGCCTGCGCCAATCACCGCAACCGGGTGCTTGTCACCACTGCCTGCCGGCTTGTGCCAGCGGGCCTTGTACCCTTCCCAGCCGCGCTCCAGCGCCACTTTTTTCAGCTCGCGGATATTGAGCGCGCTATCGTAGTCGAGACGGGTGCAGTTGTACTGGCACTGGTGATCGCAGATGTGGCTGGTGATGGCAGGCAAGGCGTTGCGCTGATAAATCAGCTCAAGGGCTGCCACATACTCCCCCTCGCCCATCAGGCGAATGTACTCGGGGATATCCTGATGCACGGCGCAGGCAGTGACGCAGGGCGCCACGTAGCAGTCGGTCAGCGGCAGGCCGCCACCCACTTCGATGCGATCGTTGGACTTCCACTCCTTCTGGGTGTAATCCATGGTGAGCGCCTTGGCGGCAAGCGCTTCCAGTTTGGCCACATCCACCTGACTCATACCCCAGCTGTCCGATGCATCTATCTCTTTGAGGCACTCGATCTGGCGCAGATAGCCACCTGGTTTCAGCAAGTCGGTGGCCATGGTGATGGGGCGGATACCGGTCTCGAAGATCTCGGCGATGTTGAACTTGCTGGCACCACCGGAGTAGGAGATAGGCAGTTTGCCCTCGAAGGCGCGAGACAGCACGGCGGCCACGTTGATGGAGAGGGGGAACAGCGCCCGGCCGGACATATACATCTCATCCCCCGGCAGCGCCCCTTTGCGGTTGATGGTGCCAAGGGTATTGGTCAGCTTGACCCCGAAGGTGAGCCCCTTCTCGGCCCCCAGCGCCATCAAGCGGGTCAGCATCGCCTTGGCCTGATCCAGCTTGAGGTCGTGATCGAATGACTCTTCGCTCAGACCAATGTAATCAAAGCCGCAGGTATCGAGGATCTCGCGCACCCGCGGGTAGCCCAGCAGGGTCGGGTTCAGTTTGACGAAGGTGTTGAGCCCCTTCTCTTCCAGCATGTAGCGGCAGATGGCCTCAATCTCGTTCGGCGGGCAGCCGTGCATGGTGGAGAGGGTGACGCCGTGCACCAGATTGGCCGGGATGTGCTCCACCAGCTGTTGCAGGCGAGCGCGGCGCGCCCCCAGTCCCAGCTCGGCGATAAACTGCTCGTCGGCCACGAGGTCACGTACCACCTGCTGGTACTCGGCAAATTTCGGACTGCTGCTGGCATCCATCAGGCTGTGGATGAACTGCTGCATCGGTGGCTGTTTGATGCCATCGAGGTTGTAACCCACGCTCATGTTGAAGATGAAGGACTTGGCCTCTCCGTCGAGACGGGGATCGAACACCTCTTCCAGCAGGTAGAGGGCAAACCAGGCTTTCAGATACTCGTCAAACGCCTTGGGCAGGGTGAACTCGGTAGACCACTCGGTGTTGAAGCACTCGTCTTCTGCATCGATGCAGGGCTTTTCCAGTTCGAGACGGTCCAGGATCTGCACCGTCTTGAGCTCGATAAAGCGCCCGCCGGTCAGCCAGGAGGTGACGATGTTCTGGGCCAACTGGGTATGGGGGCCGGCTGCCGGGCCGATGGGGGTCTCGCAGGTTTCACCGAACACCTTGATCTTGCGCTCGTCCTGCTTACGATAAAATTGTGCGGCGGGAATACCGAAAATGCTCTGACTCTCTTTATATTCCGCAAAAATACGGGTCAGAAGGTTCTTGAAGGGAACGGGTCGCATAATATCGCCCATGGCTATCTCCTTGCAGCTGTTCTGCGCATTGGCAGCATGAATAAATGGGGTATCCCGCACGGGTGTTCCCCCTTGGCAAGGAGAGGAGCAACTATCAGGCCACTACAGTTATAAAACGAGCTACAAAACTATTTTTTAGGGTGAAAGCGTGAGGCAGCTCCAATTAATGATGAGAAATTACGATATCACCATTATGGGTATTGCGAGTAGTTATCAATCACTCTGAAATTTACTTGATGAGCAGTTCAAAAAGAACTCGCCCTATCAGATCAAGTGCGAGAAATATCACTTTGATACGCCATTTATCTCCCCGTTATCTTTTTAAAACAGGGTTATTTCGTGGGCTCGCTCTCATTTTCAAGAATACCACCCAGCAGCGCCTGATAGCGCTCCGGGGTATCCACATCAAACAGGATGGCGGGGCTGTCGACGGGCACCATACGATGGGGATGCCCTTGCAACCAGCGTCGTACCGACGACTGCACCGGGGCAGCAGCCAGCTCGCGGGCAAGGGATTTTGGCAGCAACACCGGATGGCCCGCCTCCCCCTGCCAGGTGGGGAAAAGAGCCTCACAACCCCGTGCCTGCCAGATCTGTTGATAGACATCGCGCGGGATACAGGGGAGATCCCCGTGGCTGATAAAGAGGTAGTTGGCGTCACTGGCCGCCAGGGCGCAGCGGATGGAGCTGCCCAGCCCCTGCCGATAGTCGGGGTTGTGGACGACAACAATATCCGGCCGTGATCCGTAGCGCGCTTGAAGTTCCTCGCCACGATGGCCCACCACCAGAATAACGCGCTGACAAAAAGCCAGGGCATTTTTGAGACTTGCATCAAGCATTGTCCCCTGGCAATAAGGTAGCATCATTTTCCAGGTACCCATTCGGGAAGATAAACCCGCCGCCGTTATTATACAGTCACACTGCTCTTGTTCCTGGCAACGTTGTTTCCAACTCCCTTCGATATTTATTTTGGTCGTCATTATGTCGCACCCACACGCTGTTGCTGTCGCATTTCCAGATATAGATCCGCTATTAAACCCGCTCACCAAAAATATTGATAGCCATACCACCTTAATTAGCCTCTGTGGGGCCGGTGGAAAAACCAGCACCCTGTTCTGGCTGGCGGAATATTTTTATCAACAGGGTAAAAGGGTGCTAATTACCACCACCACCCGGATGTTTCTGCCTGCCCCGTCACACTATCGGGAATTGATCCTGGAAGCCGATCCCGTCCGCCAGTTGACCCGCTGTCAGGCGCTACCGGATGGCCCGGCGCTGGTTGCCCTGTTCAGCCATCTCGACGAGCGCACCGGAAAGGTGGCGGGCCCCACGCCCCAGCAGATTGATCTCATCAAGGGGCAGCAGCGCTTCGATCTGATCCTGGTCGAAGCGGATGGCGCCCATCACAAGTTATTGAAAGTGCCCGCTTTGCACGAACCTTGCATTCCTCAGCACAGTGATTGGGTGATCGCCCTGACGGGCGGCGCCATGGTGGGGGCCAAGGCCGACCCGCAGCAGATCCACCGCTGGGCAGAGCTTCAGGCCCTGTGCGGGATAGAGGCTGGTGACCCCCTCGACTGGGTTCTGTTTCACCAGCTGCTCTCCCACCCCGAGGGGCTGTTCAAGGGCACCCCGGCCAGAGCGCGCCGGATCTGGTTTATCAATGGGGATTATCAAAATGAGGCGTCGTGGCTCGATGAATTGATAAAGCTGTATACCCGCCACCCCGAGCTCCACACCATCTGGCAGGGGGCGGTTCGCGAACCACAACCCATTCGCCTCGCACTCGGTTACTTCGCTCAGGATGAGGCACAGCCGCCTCGCCCATGATGGTTTAAGGATAAGAAGAGGTACCTTATGAATCTGTTTACACACGCAGCCCGACTGGAACAGGAGAACACGCCGTTTGCCATGGCCCAGATCATCGAGAGCCGTGGCTCCACCCCCCGCCATCAGGCCCAGATGCTGGTGATGGCCGATGGCCAGATCCTCGGCACCATAGGCGGCGGCATGATCGAGCGGCTGGTGATCGAAGAGGCCGTGGCCGCCATTGCCGAGCGCAAGCCGCGCATCTTCCACGGCCGGATGGCGCGCAACGGTGAGCATGCGGTCGGGTCGGATTGCGGTGGAGCCATGTCGGTCTATATCGATGTCTATGGCCTGCGCCCCCGGCTGGTGCTCATTGGTGCCGGTCACGTCAACCGGGCGCTGGCCCATGCTGCGGCGCCACTGGGTTTTGATATCCATGTGGGCGACTGTTTTGAAGGGAGCCTCAACCCCGATCACTTCCCCGTCGGCACCCATCTCAAACAGGCCGATACCATCAGCGCGGTGATCGAGGCGCTGGCCATCGAGCCCGCCAACTTCGTCATCATCGCCACCAACCATCAGGACAAGGAGGCGCTGGAGCGGCTCATCAATCGCCCCCTCGCCTATCTGGGGCTGCTCGCCAGCAAGCGCAAGGTGCAGACCTTCACCCAGGCGCTGCGCCAGCAAGGGGTGAGCCAGGAGCAACTGCAGCAGCTGCACGCCCCCATCGGTTACAACATCGGAGCCGAAACCCCCGAGGAGATCGCCATCAGCATCCTCGCCGAGCTGCTGCAGGTGAAAAACGGCAAATCGGGTGGGCTGATGCAGGACGATGTTCGCCTCAAGCGGGATCAGCTGGTGGTGATGCGCGGCTCCGGCGATATCGCTACCGGGGTGGCGCTGCGGCTGCACAATGCCGGTTTCAAGGTGGTGATGTTGGATCTCGACAAGCCCACGGTGATCCGCCGCACCGTCGCCTTCGCTCAAGGGATGTTCGATGGTGAAACCAGTGTCGAGGGTGTGCGCGCCAAGCGGGTCGAGAGCGTTGAGCAAGCGTTCGAGCAGCTGGATCGGGGCATCATTCCGCTGCTGGTTGACCCCGACTGCACCACCCTCGCCGAGCTCAAGCCCCGCTATCTGGTGGATGCCATCCTCGCCAAGCAGAATCTCGGCACCCACAAGGAGATGGCCCCCATTACGGTGGCCCTTGGCCCGGGATTTGAGGCGGGACGCGACTGTGATGCGGTCATTGAGACCAACCGCGGCCATCATCTGGGCCGTGTCATCTATCAGGGCCCCGCCCAGCCCAATACCGGCATTCCCGGGGTGATCGAGGGGCACTCCGCCCGCCGGGTGGTGCGCGCCCCCGCCCCCGGCGTGATGAAGAGCATTATCAAGCTCGGTGATCTGGTGCAGGAGGGGGATGTGATCGCCCATGTGGGTGACGCCCCTATTATCGCGCCGCTCTCCGGCATGGTGCGAGGTCTGCTCAGCGATGGCATCGAGGTCACCGTCGGCTTCAAGATCGGTGACATCGATCCCAGAGGCGAGCGGGCCGATGCCACTACGGTATCGGACAAGGCTCGCGCCATCGGCGGTGCCGTGCTGGAAGCCATGATGCATCTGGCCCAGCGCCGATGACGGCGCTTCGCGTCCCTCTTCAGCACCAAGTTCAGCACCAAGCAAAAGCCCCACCATGATGGTGGGGCTTTTTTCGGCCTGTCGGTTGATGCAGCTCCTTTACATCAGGAGAACCTGCATCACGACCGGGTTCGTTGCAATCGCCAGGCTCGCACCGCCAGCACAACCAGAGTGATGGCGGTGAGCGGCAACACAAAACCGGTTAGCGCTGCACTGAACTGACCTTGCAGCGGACTGGACGTGGCGTGGAGGATCAGCCAGCAGGTGTAGCCGATGTAGTAGGCCAGAAACAGCGCCCCTTCCCAGCGGGCGATGGTGTAACCGGTAAAGAAGATGGGCAGGCAGGCAAGCGCCACCGCAATCATTACCGGAATATCGAACTGAAGGGCGGTGGCCGACACTTCAAGCCCACCGGGAGTGACGATGGAGGTGAGCCCCAGCACGCAGAGGATATTGAAGATATTGCTGCCCACCACGTTCCCCACAGCGATATCCCGCTCCCCGCGCAGGGCTGCGACGATGGAGGTCACCACTTCGGGCAAGGAGGTACCGGCCGCCACTATGGTCAAGCCGATGATCAGATCGCTCACCCCGAAGTAGTGTGCAATCTCAACCGCACTGCCAACCAGCAGGCGGGAGCCGAGGATCAGCAGACCCAGACCTGCGGCAATAAAGAGCAGATTGCGCAACCAGTTGCCCGCCGTACTCGCTTCACGGGTACCAAACTCCTGCTCATACTCCGCCTGCACCGCTTTGTTTTCCCGTCGACTCTGGACAAAGAGAAACACGGTGTAGGCGATGATGCCGGCAAACAGCAGCGCCCCTTCCAGTGGTGCAATACGGCCATCGTAGCCCAGCAACAACACTAGAAAAGAGACCACTATCATCAAGGGAACGTCGAGACGTACCAGTTGCTGGGAGACGGTCAACGGTACGATCAGTGCCGAAATACCTAAAATAAACAGCACGTTGAAAATATTGCTGCCGACCACGTTTCCCACTGCGATCCCTGCCTGCCCCTCGAGGCCAGACTGGATGCTCACAGCCAGCTCGGGAGCACTGGTCCCAAAGGCCACTATGGTCAATCCCACCACCAGTGGCGATATCCCCATCATGGTGGCGAGGCGAGATGCGCCCCGCACCAGAGATTCGGCCCCCACCACCAGACACACCAGGCCTACAGCCAACCACACCAGCGTCATCATACGGTCTCATCCTTGCCGTTAGGTTCGTTGAAATAATCACAATAAATCAGATACCTGTGCTCCAGCACAGTCAAACCACGCCATTGTAACGAGGGGTTGGTCCCCTGTCGCGGGCTCTTTTGAGTGCCGTTTATCGTGCCACTGGCAGCCCAGTCACCACTCAACCATGCTTGATGCGAGTCTCCCCCGCCACCGACACCACAGAGCGCTTGCCCTTGCGGCTGATGACGAGAAGCGCCAGCACGATAAGGGCAATGCCGCTCCCCTCCACCGGCCCCGGATTTTCGCCCAGCAGCCACCAGGAGAGCAGCACGCCGCTCACCGGCACCGCCAGGGTACTGAGACTGGCGATCCCTGCCGGCAGCTTTTTCAGTACGAACAGCCAGAGGCTCCAGGCCAGCGCCGTGGCGAAGATGGCGCTGTAGGCGAGCGCGCCAAACACATAGGGCTGCCAGTCGATGGGTCGCTCCGGCACCAGCGCCGCCACCACGGCCATCACCATGGTGGCGTAGATCATCTGCCAGGTGGTGAGGGACATCAGATCCACCGCGGGATGGCGGGCATACATCCGCTTGGCGATGATGGCGCTAATCCCCCAGCAAATGCCGGAAGCAATCCCCAGCAGCGCACTCTTCATGGAATCCAGATGCAATTGCCAGGGCTCGATCACCAGCAGCAGCCCGCAGGCAGCCACCCCGACTGCCAGATAGTGGAGCTTGCGCATCCGCTCGCCGAGAAAGAGCGCCGCGAAGATCACCACCCAGAACGGCATGGTATAACTCAAAATGGCCACCTTGCCCGCCCCGCCGCTGATCAAAGCCCACTGGGCCAACCCCACCATGCCGCAGGTCTGGAACAGGGCGATGGCGAGGGTATAGCGAAACGGAGTGGGTTTGAGATAACGGCGCCCGCGCAGGGCCAATACCAGCAGCAGAACCAGAGATCCGCACAGGCAGCGCAGAGCGGTGAACTCGAACGCCCCCGCGTAAAGCATCACCTGCTTCATCACGATCCAGCTGTAACTCCAGATGGCGGTGAGCAGGATCAATCCCACCAGCGCCGCCATATTGATCTTTCCGCTCATTTGCTTGTTACTCACCTCTTGTCACTCATTGCGCCGGGTCTGTTCTCGGCCTCTTGCCCGCGCTTGAAGGCGGCCATCTTACGCCGCTCATCCTCCGCTGACCATGGTCGCCCCGAAATGAACAAGGGGGCCGTCGGCCCCCGCAATCACACGCAACCCGAGCTGGAACGCCTAGCGGCAGATAAGGGTTCCCGTCTTGCCGGCAATGCCGTCGGCGGCCTTCTCCAGCAAGGTGATCAGGGATTTGCGCCCCGGCATGGAGGTAGCGAACGAGAGCGCCGCCTCCACCTTGGGCAGCATGGATCCCTTGGCAAACTGCCCCTGCTCGATAAAACACTGGGCATCTCCCACGCTCAGCTGATCGAGCCACTGCACATCGGGTTTGCCGAAGTTGATGGCCACTTTCTCTACCGCGGTAAGGATGATCAGCATGTCGGCGTCAATCAGTTCCGCCAGCTTGGCACTGGCCCAATCCTTGTCGATCACCGCACTGGCACCGCGCAGGTGATTGCCCTCCCGCAGCACCGGAATGCCGCCGCCACCGACGGTGATCACCACCTGACCGGCGGCCAGCATCGCTGAGACGGTCTCTTTCTCGATGATATCGACGGGTTTGGGGGATGCCACTACCCGGCGATAGCCGCGACCGGCATCCTCTTTGAGCCGCTCGCCCTTGGCCATCAGCGCCTCGGCCTCTTCCTTGCTGAAGAAACCGCCGATGGGTTTGCTCGGGTCAAGGAAGGCGGGATCGTTTTTATCTACCTCCACTTGGGTCACCAGAGTGGCGACCGGCTTGTGGATGCCGCGTTCAAGCAGGGCTTCGCGCAGGGCATTTTGCAGGTCATAGCCGATATAACCCTGACTCAGGGCCACGCAGACCGACATCGGCAGATGGGGGGATTTTGGCTCGTGGCGGGCCGCCACTTCGAACGCCTGCTGGATCATCCCTACCTGCGGGCCGTTGCCGTGGGTCACCACCACCTCGTGCCCCTGGGCGATCAGGTCGGCAATGGTGCCCGCCGTGCTCTGCACCGCCTTCATCTGCTCGGGCAGGTTGTTGCCCAGCGCATTGCCACCAAGGGCCAGTACGATTCTCTGTTTCATCTTGTTATCTCCAGTGATGGGACAAGCCGGCGCGATACCGGCTCACCTTTCGTTGTTAACATAAGCTTGCTGATTTGCGTATTTCGAACGGATTGTCAGCCTGACACCGCGGGGCAAGGCGAGTGCAGATCCGAAGCCAACGCCGGATCAAAGGGCGCTCTGGCCAAAAACCGACCATGACCACGCCGCCCCAGAAACTCGCCGTCGCGAGCGACTATCTCGCCACGACTGAGGGTCATCCTGATCCGGCCGGGGCAATGCATCCCCTCGTAGGGGCTGTAGTCGCCGTTGTCATGCAGCAGTGGGTGAGAAATCAGGGTGTCACCGCGGGGATCCATGATCACCAGATCGGCATCAGACCCCGCTTGCAGGTTGCCCTTGCGCGGCCAGAGGCCAAACAGGCGCGCCGGGTTGGCGCTGGTGAGTGCCACGAAGCGCGACGGCGAGATGCGCCCGCCTAGTACCCCGTGGGAAAACAGCAGCAGCATCCGGTTTTCGACCCCGGGCAAACCATTGGGGCAGCGGCTGAAATCGCCCCCCGAGAGGGTCATGCGCTGGGCGTGAGAGAAGTTGCAGTGATCGGTCGCCACCGTGTCGATGTCACCCGCAGCGATACCGACCCACAGCTTGTCCTGCTCGCGGCGCGAGCGCAGCGGCGGGCTCAGCAGATAGTCGACCCCGTTCTCCTTGTAATAACACTGCTCATCGAGCAGCAGATATTGCGGGCAGGTCTCGACCCAGACCGGCTGGCCCTGACGGCGCGCCAGTTTCAGATACTCCAGCCCCAAGCCATTGGAGAGGTGGACGATATAGAGCGGCGCATTGCCCGCGAGCCCCGCCAGATTGATCATCCGGGCGATCGCCTCCGCCTCGCACTCCAGTGGGCGGCTTTGCGGGTGATACCAGGGTTCATGGTGACCGGCGGCGAGCAGGGCCGCACGGCGCGCCGCGATGGCGGCATCGTTCTCGGGATGGACGGTGGCGAGCGCCCCCACCTCCTTGAGGCGGGCCAGCGCGCGCAGCACGTCGTGATCCCCCAACTTGTACTGGTAGGTGAGATAGAGCTTGAAGCTGCTGATCCCCTCCTCCTGAACCATGGCGGCCATTTCGTGGAGGATAGCGTCATCCACATGCTGGACAACGCCGTGAAAGCTGTAATCGACCACCGCCTGATCGGCGGCGTACTCGTGATAGCGGGCCAGCTGGTGATGCAGGTTACACCCCGCCGGGCCAAATCCCATGTGATCGACGATGGTGGTGGTGCCACCACAGGCGGCAGCACGGGTACCGCTAAAAAAATCATCGCAACTGCGAGCAATGCCAACATCGATGTTGAAGTGGGTGTGGACATCGATACCGCCAGGCATCACGTAGCAGCCGCTGGCATCGATCACGTCGGTCTCGCCATCGGGCTGGATAGCGGCGGCCCGCGCTCGGATCACCCCGTTATCGATCCGCAGATCCTGACGATATTCACCCTGTGCATCGACCAGCACACCGTTTTTGATCAGCCGTTTCATCCCCACCACCTCGAACATCACTTCAAACAGCAAAGCCCCGCCTCAATGGAGACGGGGCACTTGCAACAGCCGGGCGGTGATGAGAGTTACCACCCGGCAGACCCCTTACTTGTCCAGCTCGGCCAGATAGAGCATGGGGATCACGGCGTACATGGCGGCGCACTTGACCAGATGCTCTTTCCAAGTCTTCTCGTTCGGGGCGTGGGCCTCCGGCTCTTTACCCGGGCCAAAACCGATGACCGGAATACCGTGGCGACCCATGATGGAGACCCCGTTGGTCGAGAAGGTCCACTTGTCCACCACCGGCTCCTTGTTGAACAGCTCGCGATAAGCCTTGGAGAGGGTTTTGACGGTGATGTGATCCTCTTCCACCTTCCAGGTCGGGAAGTAGCACTCGGTCGGGTAGACCAGACCGGTATAGGCCGGACGGTCGTACTGGTACATGGAGACCTCGGCACCGGCGGCTTTTACCGCTGGCAGGGCGCGGATCTCGTCGAGCGCCCCTTGCCAGGTTTCGCCCCAGGTGAGGCGGCGGTCGATGGAGACGGCGCAGCTGTCGGCCACGGCGCAGCGGCTTGGGGAGGTGAAGAAGATCTCGGAGACGGTCAGGGTGCCCTTGCCGAGGAAGTCATCATTGCCGAGGTTGTGGCTGAGCTCCTGCAGCTCGCCAAGGATGGGGCCCATCTTGAAGATGGCGTTGTCACCGCGCTCCGGCGCGGAGCCGTGGCAGCTGACCCCCTGCACGTCGATGCGGATCTCCATGCGGCCACGCTGGCCACGGTAGATCTGGCAGTCGGTGGGTTCGGTACTGACCACGAACTCGGGGCGGATCTTGCTCTGCTCGATGATGTACTGCCAGCAGAGACCATCGCAATCCTCCTCTTGCACGGTACCGGTCACCAGCAGGGTGTACTGATCTTCCAGCCCCAGATCCTTGATGATCTTGCCCGCATAGACCATGGAGGCCATGCCCCCTTCCTGATCGGAGGCGCCGCGGCCACCGATGATCTCGTGATCTTCCATCCCCTCATAGGGATCGAAGGTCCAGTTGGCCATGTTGCCGACGCCCACGGTATCGATGTGGGCATCCATGGCGATCAGGTGCGGGCCGTGGCCGATATAGCCCAGCACGTTGCCCATGGGGTCGATCTCGACCTTGTCAAAGCCAACCTTCTCCATCTCCTGCTTGATGCGCAGCACAACGCGCTCTTCATCGCAGCTCTCGCTCGGGATGGCGATCATGTCGCGCAGGAACTGACTCATCTCGGCCTTGTACTGGTAGGCCTTCTCCAACACCATTTCAAACGGAATTTGCTTGCTCATTGTGATTCTCCATAACAACTGAGAGTGCGCAGCCTGTTCGTCGGCAGCGCCCTGTGCCCGTTACCGCGCCCCGTTGGCGAGGCGCGATCAATGCTTCAATTCGTGTCTCTGCTCTCGCAGGGATTACTCACAGCCGGGGTTAATCGCAGGCAGGATGTTTGCCTTCCCACACCACTTCCCGGTAGTGCTTCACATCGGTGTCCCCTTCGGTGTTGATGATGAGTACCACCGAGTTGCTATCCAGCCCGAGGCG
Organism: Aeromonas sp. 600282; assembly: GCF_049175755.1. Lineage (NCBI taxonomy): Bacteria > Pseudomonadati > Pseudomonadota > Gammaproteobacteria > Aeromonadales > Aeromonadaceae > Aeromonas > Aeromonas sp. 600282. The sequence continues at coordinate 182,501 of NZ_JAAKVR010000005.1, forward strand.
AGCCATCAGCGCCGCACGATCCGGGTGGTGACGCACCGCCGCCAGCACGCCGGTACCGACCGAGCCGGACTCACCGGAGATGATGCGGGGGTCATTGCCAAGAGGGTTGCCGAGCACTCTCATCCCCAATGCCGACACCTTGTCGTGACAGGAGATGAACTGGGTGGTGCAGCCCCTGAGCAGCGGCCAGCCGAGCGGATTGGGTTCACCGCAGGCGAGACCGGCCATGATGGTGCGCATGTCGCCCCCCACGTTGACCATCTCCCCTGCCACGCCGGAGCGGTAGATGCAGTCGGCCTGATCCGGCTCGACCACGATGCTGTGCAGGTTTTTCGCACCAAAGCAGTCCACCAGATAACCGAGCACACCGCCCGCCAGCGCCCCTACCCCGGCCTGCAGCAGCACGTGGGTCGGCTGCTTGATGCCCATATCCTGCATCTGCTCGACCGCTTCGTCGGCCAGAGTGGAGTAACCCTGCATGATCCAGGTCGGGATCTTGGTGTAGCCCTCCCAGGCGGTGTCCTGAACGATGTGCCAACCGCGCTCTTCGGCCATCTTCATGGTCAGGCGCACGGTATCGTCATAGTTCATGTCGGTGACGATGCACTCAGCACCGAGATTGAGAATGTGGTCAACCCGCTCCTGGGCAGAGCCCTTGGGCATGTAGACCACCGCATGCTGGCCCACCTGCTTGGCGGCCCAGGCAACGCCACGACCGTGGTTGCCATCTGTGGTGGTGGCGAAGGTCATCGGCTCCTTGATGGTGCGCTTGATGAGATCGAAGGAAAAATCCTCGACGGCCACCCCGTATTTTTCACAGAGCAGGTTGGCAATGGCATAAACGCCACCGAGCATCTTGAAGGCATTGAGACCAAAGCGTTTTGACTCATCCTTGACCAGAATATTTTTTACCCCGATATAGGCGGCCAGATCTTTCAGGTCGCACAGGGGAGTCGGTTCATAACCGGCCAGTTTTTTATGAAAGGCACGGGCCTTTTGTGCTTCGGCGCGAGAAAACAGGGGAGATGGTTCACCGGTAAAAAAACGGTTATCGGCAATATCCATCTTCAGAGAAAATTGGGACATGCGTACCTCATCCAGATTATGGGGTCGGGAGCCATCTCACCGGGAAATCCGATATTCAGATACCACGGGGAGAAAACTCACGACAATTCTGCTGTTGTAGCAGGCAGGGGAATGATTACCCCTGCCATTTCTTTTGTTTATTTCAGCCAACGCTATTTATTTAACCCGCTTCTGGGCCTCTTTAAGCAGCGTTTCGAGGGTCTCTCCCGGGGCGGAGAATTTACGAGCCATGATCATGGCGGCGATAATATAGGGCTTCCAGCTCGCCTCTTTATAAGTGGCGATACGATATTTCTCGAATACCCCTTCGGTTACTTCCCCTTCCTTGCAGGAGACACCGGAAATATCGGCCGGCAGGCAGTGCATATAGAGCGCTTCGCCACCCTTGGTGAGTTTCATCATCTCTTCGGTGCAGTGCCAATCCTTGTGCTTGGCGTTCTGCTCAAGGCAGTGTTTCTCCAGCTCTTTGAGGCCAGCGTGGTCATTGGCACGCAGCAGTTCGGTACGCTGCTCCATCACCTTGTAGGGAGCCCAGGACTTGGGATAGACGATATCGGCATCCTTGAAGGCCTCTTCCATGGAGGTGACCTGGCGGAAGCTGCCGCCGGATGCCTTGGCATTCTCCTTGGCCACTTCGATCACGTCCGGGATCAGGTCATACCCTTCCGGGTGGGCCAGGGTCACATCCATACCAAAGCGGGTCATCAGGCCGATGATGCCCTGCGGCACGGAGAGCGGCTTGCCGTAGCTCGGGGAGTAAGCCCAGGTCATCGCAATCTTCTTGCCCTTGAGGTTTTCCAGGCTGCCGAAGTGCTCCTGCAACCAAGCCAGATCAGCCATGGACTGAGTCGGGTGATCAATGTCGCACTGCAGGTTGACCAGCGCCGGACGCTGGGGCAGCACCCCCTTCTCGAACCCTTCATCCAGCGCGGCGCCCACCTCGCGCATATAGGCGTTACCGGCCCCCAGATACATGTCATCGCGGATACCGATGGCATCGGCGCAGAAGGAGATCATGTTGGCGGTTTCACGGACGGTTTCACCGTGGGCGATCTGGGATTTGCCCTCATCCAGATCCTGCTGGGCCAGACCGAGCAGGTTCAGCGCAGAGGCATAAGAGAAGCGGGTTCGGGTGGAGTTATCGCGGAAAACCGAGATACCGAGCCCGCTGTTAAACAGTTTGGTGCAGATATTTTCGGCGCGCAGGGTCTTGAGTGATTCGGCCAGTTTCAATACCAGCTCCAGTTCCTGAGGGGTTTGCTCCCAGGTCAGCAGAAAATCTTTTTCATGCAGGTTGGATTTGAGTACTCTGATCTCTTTGATTAATTCGTTAACTGCTTTCATCGTTCGCCCCAATCATTGGATGAGATATGGATAGCTCCCCTTTCACTCACGATGTCACCAGCATCCCGGTTGTGGGTGAGCGCGTCGGTTAGCGTCGATATGAGGCAATCAATAACCGTGCCAAACCAATAAGATGCAGGCAGATATTAATAAATGGAAAAAGTGTGTGATGCCACCCACAAAATCAGCGGCTATTTCAGCGGTTTACTCCATAAAAGGATGGATAGGGTGGCCAAGCGATAAAATAGCAAGGTGATAATAATCAGAGGCAATATCCCTGCGCCGGTGAGAATTATCATCAAAGGTCAGTTTCAGGGGCTGAAATGATATCAGCGGGGTTGCCGTTATCATTATGATAATGCCGTGCAGTGACTTGCTCTTTTGTTACCACCTCTTCTGCAGAAGTGTCACTGCCATTTAACCTCCCTTGCACTCCCCGCCCGTATCGCCTCTCGCCTTATCTTCCGGCCACATTGCTGGGCGCGGTTGGCCCAAGGTGCTAACGTGAATACGCCAGCTGCGCATCTGTCTCGGATGCTCAGAAGAGGCCGACGTTCACTGCCGCAACTGCGCGGATGAACCTGCATGACTTACATCTTTGAGGGATTATCTATGTCCAGGAATGCTGCTCTGCTCATCACCCTGACCCTGCTCGGTATCACCCCTGCCCACGCCATCAGTGCCAAATATGCCGAGCAACTGGAGCGATCCGGCTGCACCCAGGTCACCGAGGCGCAGGGCTGTGACATTCACAAAACCAAAGCGGAAAATGCCAAGGCGGGATTTGGCGCGGCCGCCCCTGCGGCGGAGGGCGGTCTGAATCTGAGCTATGAGCAGAAGCTGGAGCGCTCGGGCTGCACTCAGGTGAGCGAGCTCAATGGCTGCGATATCAACAAAACCAAGGCTGAGAACGCTGCTGCCGGTGTTGGCAATGCTCCGGCCGCGGCAACCAGCGGCAGCCCCTATGCGGGCAACTGGATCGCCACCTTCCCTCAAACCGGCGCCACCGTGGCCAATATCCGCATCGATGGCAAGGATCAGGTGTGGGTCAACGACAAGAAGGTCAATGCCAAGAAATCCGATGGCGCGCTGGTGTTCAAGGATGGCATGGTCATCTACACAATTCAGGGGGATCGCCGCATCAAGGGTGAAGATGGCTGGGTCGATAATGATGCCGGCACCAAGGGGCCCATCAACGCCAAGTAAACAGCTGACCACGAAATAACGGGGAGCACAGGCTCCCCGTTTCACCCCTGATTGCCCATCTCTTCCAATGACCAGCTCCGCCAGTGAGGGGCCAGAATCAAAACCTCCTGCTCCAGCCAAGTCCCGTCTGTGATCAGTTTATCGAGCCAGGGAACACCTGCCGGCGTGCCATGACCATCAACCTGATCAGCCTGCGTCGTCACACGCCAGGGCACCTTGCCACTGTCCGTTGCAAAGGTGCGAACAGGGCGGGCATAGTGCTCCAGATAAGGTTGCAACTCACAGGGAAGCCAGAGCATGGCCGGTCGATTTAGCTCGCGCGCCAACTCGACGGCAATATCGATACCCCGTTGATCGAGATCGCCAAAATGTGCCCACTGCACGCCCGCAGGCAGCAGCGGAATCAGCTGTTTGGCCAGGGAGGTATTGCGACCGGGAGCAAAGAGCAGCAGTTGCCCGGGTTGCAGCTGGTAGTCGACAAAGGCCCCCTTGTTCTCCACCGTAATGACCCGCTCCCCCTGCCAGCCGATGGCCGCCAGCGTGCCCAGAGTCCGCTCCGGCAACGCCAACTCTCCCAGTAGTGCCATCATTACCGTCATATCGTGCTGCTGGCCTTGCCGATCGACCAGTGAGAGCGGCTCGAGGGTGCGGATGCGGATCACCTCATCTTGCGTGAGCGTCAAGTCCGCAAGCTGTGGCGCTGCAAGGGATGCTGACCGCGAATGCTTGCTGTCCCCATGCCAGAGGGCATAAAAGCAGGCCTGATTGAGCCGTGCAGGCAAACTCACTCCCAAACGTTGCAGCAGCTCACCCTTGTTCGGTTCGGGGGGATCGACCTGCGCCAGCTGTCTGATCAGATAAGCCCGTCCCGCCTCGGTTAATACATGACGAGCGCTTCGCCCAAAAGGTCTTAACCCACAATTCGTCTGCAACAACTCTTTCAACTTGCGGCCATGCCTGCTCTCAAGGGTGCACCCCTTCTCGTTCTGGCTATCGAGCAACCGTGCACACAAATCCTGTACCCGCACCTCATCAAACAACGACATCCTCACCTCTCCATGTGGCTTCATATGACGAAGTAGAGGTGATTTTCCCTGTCATTACCGTGACCGGCTTCGCAAGCGGTTCTTATCAGCCCCGCCATGCATGGCCCGTTACTGGTAAACCTGCCACAAAGGGCGCAAGCTGGTTTGATATAGAGACACACTGCGCTCTTCGCGGCACAACAACGCGATACCCGCTTTCACAAGGGCTTGCCATGACCGACGCCACAGACCCATCGCCATCCTCTTCCTGGCATCTTTCGGATATCCGCGAGCTGGCGCACCTGCTGACTCTGGCGCTGCCCGCCGCGGTAGAGATCACCGAAGCGGTACATCAGGCGGTACTGAGCGGTATGGGGCTCAAGGGACGAGATGAGGGAAAAACAGCCGGGATCACCGGGCTGGTCTACAAGGGGGTACATGGCACCGCCAACACCCTGGGCAGCGGCATCAACCAACTGCTCAGCCGCCTGCCTGCCACTCCGCCGCCCCACCAGATCCCCGAAACCCCGAAACGTGCAGCCCTGATCGCCACGCTCAACGGCGTATTGGGGGACAAGCTGGTCGATCACCACAATGCCCTCGCCACCCCCATGACACTGCGCTATCAGGGCAAGCCCCTCGATTGGCAGGCGATGCCAAAGGATCTACCCCGCGAGGGACGGGTGCTGCTGATGATCCATGGCCTGTGCATGAACGATCGGCAGTGGCAGACCGAGCATCAAGGCAAGCCGGTCAATCACGGAGAGCAACTTGCCAACGCGCTTGGCTATCAGCCTCTTTACCTGCGCTACAACTCGGGCCTGCCCATCGCACAAAACGGGCAGCAACTTGCTCTGTTGCTGGAGCAGTTGCTCGCCCACTGGCCGGGAGAGCTCAAAGAGATAACGATAATGGGCTATAGCATGGGGGGACTGGTTGCACGCAGCGCCTGCCACCATGCCGGCGTGGCCGGGCTCACCTGGCCTGCGCACCTTGCCAACCTGATATTTCTCGGCACACCACACCACGGCGCACCGCTCGAACATGCAGGTCACTGGCTGGAACAGTTGTTGCCCGCTACCGCCTACAGCGAACCCTTCGTCAGACTGGCGCGGCTGCGCAGTGCAGGCATCAAGGATCTGCGCCACGGCAAGGTGATCGACGAAGTGGCCCAACCCGACCCCGCCGTGCCCTTGCGCGATCCCCGCGTTCCACTCCCCTTACCCTGCAGCGTCAACTGTTATGCCATCGCCGCGACCACTGCCGCCAAGCGCAGCCTGCTGGCCGACCGGCTGATTGGCGATGGACTGGTGCCGCTACGCAGTGCCCTCGGTCAGCACAACGAAGCGCGCCATCAGCTGGCTTTTCTTCCTGCCCATACCCTGATTGTCTATCGCACCAGCCATATGGCCCTGCTGGCCAACCCGCAGGTTGGCCAGCAACTGCTGCGCTGGCTCAGCCCCTTGCAGTTATAGCGAACTGGCTATTAAAGCAACAGAATGCTGGTTCACAAAGGAGCCCTGTGGCACTCTGGGACGTCAAAGGGAAGACCCACACTGACACTTGATGTGTCCCCACTGCAAAGGAGCGCCACCGATGACCAAAGCAAGCAAAAAAGAGATCAAGAAGAAGATCGCCGCTCGTCTTGAGAAAATTGCCAAGCATGAAAGCAAGATCAAGAAGCTGAAGAAGGCCCTGAAGTAGGGCCCATTGCATAAGAAAAACCGCCAATAGGCGGTTTTTTCATCCCCCTTTCGCCCCTTTACCATCGTTTTGATACCAATGGCCTTGATGTAAACGCCTCAAGCGCACCTCAGCAGAACAACCCAGCTGAAACCACGCACGTTCTCATCACCGCTATTTGGTCTAACAGCGCCAATCGGGCGCCGCGCGCCCCCTTGTCAGCAACTACCTTCAACGGAGTGTTTGATATGAGCCAGCAGTGGAGCGCCATATGTACTCTTACACCCTCACTTTCAAGGAAGATGTCGATCGCCTGACCGCCCCCGAGCAGGAGATCACCTTGCAGAGCCCCGCTCAGGCGGGGGATTTTGTTATCCTCTCCGACGGCAGCCGCCATCAGGTGATGTTTGTCACCCACCGCGCCCACTACAGCAGCCTCTATCTCGATAAAGGGGTCAGGGTGCCACAGAGTTAGTGGCTATCGCCTTCAATTGATGGGGCTGAGTGAAATATTCACGCCGTTGACATAATAATCATCGCATCATGTCAATGTTCCTTTATCTCTATCACGATATATCTGAGGAAGCGCGATGAAAAAATACAACATTGTCTTATATCAAATTCAATTTATTTAGCCACGAAAAAGCAAATCATACATCACAAAAACGAACCACTATCACTCAATATCATTGACCACACCCTTGGTGCGTTATAACAATTACTTTGCTGAACATATTTATTCGCAAGTCATTATTAGTGATGGAGTTATCACAATGAATAAAGTTATCTTACCCATAGCATTAATTACCTGTGCCACGCTCGCTCACGCAGAGTCCAGCACTATTATCAACGGTCTGGATTTTGGTCCATTAGCTCAGTTGGCTGGCACATGGAAAAGCACCGATGCTGGTGGTGTAGATGTAGCACCCGGCCAGGAGGGTAGCAAAGTTGGCAAAGGGGGGCCGGCAGTGGAACCCTTTTACGAAATCATCACCTTTGAACCGGCGGCCGATGCAAAAAATGCCAGCGAACAATATCTGGTAGCCATGTATTACAAGCAGGAAGTATTCAGAAAAAGCGATAATGGGAAATTTCATGACCAACGCGGTTATCTGATTTATGACAAGACCAATCAGCTTGTTTACAACTCATACTGTATACCTCGTGCAGTCTGTGTGGTCACTGAAGGCAAAGCGGGTAACAAAATCGAGTTCAAGACGGGCAAGCGCGGTATTGCGGAAAGCAATTATATGACCATTAATGATTCCACCGCGGATTTCTCGATGACTCTGGACTTCTCAGAGAAAAATCTCCTCAAATACAGTCAAACCACCAACCTAATGGTGTATGGCAAGCCATTCGCACACTCCGATAGTGCATCCCTGACCAGAACCAATTGATGTTTCATGGCCAAGGTATTCATTATCTTGGCTTTTTTATATTCGTCGATAGTCTATCCTGATGGCATCCTTATCCCACTCGGGATTGAGCACACCGGCATACCAGAGTGTCAGAATGACATCCATCTGATTGTTATGCTTCACAACCTTGCCGCTCTTACAGGCCGAGAGCACCTCCAGCCATAACTGCTCGGGATCGATCGGTTTGGTAATATCCTTGTGTGACAATAAATCAATGGCAGCCAACACATATGCTCTGGTTTTGGTCGCAGCTACATAATGAACTGGCATGATGCAACTGATACAACCAAGACTGCAAAGAGTCAGAAACGTGACCTTTGGATTATTTTTAAATTTACCTGTACTGATATCATCACCAAATGCTTCAGCAATAGCCATATCCCAGGCGGTGACATGACCGTAATTATTCTGTACCATCAGATGAACAGCTCTCAGCGCTGCTCCACCGTATTTACCATAGATAATCATCACTAATCCCTCCGTTTGCCACATAGTAAGGCCAAACAGGCGAGATAGGCTAAAATAAATATCAATCACGACCATCGAGTTTTTCCATTGATAACAAATCCATTTGTAGATGAATTAAATATTGATCCAAATCAATGTTATATCTTTATCTACCGAAAGGCTGACTGGTCGATGTCAGCCTCCCAATATCATTCATCAACATCCATTTTCGTGTATAAACAGGTTCCCCCAGCCTAGAGCACCTCTATTTTTACATTGATAATCCCGTCACGAATATTGCCGATGGTGCTAAACGCAGATTTGGAGAGATCGATAATACGCCCCCTTTTCAAGGCGCCGCGATCATTGACCTTGACCACTACGCTCTTGCCGTTGGCGAGGTTGGTGACTCGCACCATAGCGCCAAAGGGCAATTCCATATGGGCGGCGCTGTTGAGGTTGTTGCGATAGATCTCGCCGCTGGCAGTCTTTTTGCCGTGATAACGGTCGGCATAATAACTGGCGTAACCGGTCTCGCTATAACCGCGCCAGCTGCCACCGTGGCTCTCGTCATAACGGCTGCTACAGGCCGCCAGCAGCAGGCAAAGAGATAACAGCAGCCCTTTCTGGATATATTGCACCATTCCCCTCTCCTCTCTTCTTTTCGCTATGCGCAATTTTTCTTCTTCGATACGGCAGGTGACGCTGGCGACACGGGCGGAGACCTCACCTTGCCATAGCTCCAAGGCACTCATCATGTTACTCGCCTTGTTGTCAGGCAGCAGCGACCGCGCGGCTACTTTGCCATATCTTCCATGCAAAAAGGGAGGCAAATGCCTCCCTTTCAACTAGTTACCGGTCATCCCTTGTCGGGATGGGCCAGAGACTTCTCAGGCAATCAGCTTGTCATCGCTAAAGCCGAAGCCGCGCAGGCCCACCACATGCACGTGCTCGTGCTTGCCCTGCACCTTGCGGATGAGCTTGTAGGTGGTGCCCTTCTCGGGGCTGATGTTCTCGGGCGCCGCGATAAGCAGCTGCATATCCTGCCGCTCGCACAGCTCGAACAGGGTGGCGATGGATTTGCCATCCAGACGGGCCGCTTCGTCGAGGAACAACAGGCGGCAGGGGGCGATATCCTTGCCGCGCAGACGGCGGGACTCCTCCTCCCAGCTGATCAGCACCATCAAGAGGATGGCCTGACCGGTACCGATCGCCTCGCCGGTGGAGAGCGCACCGCTCTCGGCACGCAGCCAGCCATCGGCCCCGCGCTGCACCTCGATCTCCAGCTCCAGATAGTTGCGATAGTCGAGCAGCACGTCGCCCATCACCTGATAGCTGCGATCGCCCTGCTCGATCTGCGGATTGAGACGCTGGAACAGCTTGGCCATCGCCTCGGAGAAGCTGAGCTCCTTGTCGGCGAACAGATCGTTGTGCATGGCAGTTTGATCGGCCAGTGCCGTCAGCAGACGAGTGTGGGCCTCGCGGATATTGACGTTGAGGCGCACCCCCCGCACCAGACCAAAGGCGATATTCTGCAAGCCCTGGTTGAGCACCCGGATGCGGTTCTGCTCGCGGCGGATGATGTTGGTGATCTTGGCCGCCACCTCGTGGGAGGAGAGCGACAGGTGGGTTTCCCGCTGCTTGAGCTCGTCAGCCAGACGGGCCAGCTCGATCTCCATCTCCTCGATCGCCTCGACCGGATCATCGGAACGGATGATGTCGTTGCGAATGCGATCCTTGAGATAACGGTAGACCTGCACGTAGAAGGCGACCTTCTGCTCGGTGCTGCGGTTGCCCTCGGAGAGACGCAGCGCATCACGCAGGGCCTCGTCGTGCGCCACCGCCACCCGCAGGGCGCCGAGGGCCTTGTCCGACATGGAGCGCAGCTCGTCGCTGTCGAGGTACGCCAGCTCGCGCTTATTTAAACGCTTCTCGACATCGGTCTCCCGCGCCAGCCGCACCACCCGCGACCAGCTCGCCTTGTGACCCACCAGGGATTTACGGGCGCTGTAGTAATCCTTGCCTTCCAGCTTGAGACGGCCACCGAGGGATTCGATCTCCCGCTTGGTGACCTGCAACTGGGCCTCGGCGCTGGTGCGACGGGAACGGGTGCGGATCAGCAGCTCTTCGATCTCTTTCTTGTGAGCGCGCGCCTTCTCTTCCATATCGTCAGAGAGGGTCAGCCCCATGGCCGCCAGCTCCTGCTCGAATTCGGTCAGGGTCTGGCGCTTGGCCTCGACGCTGGAGTTAAGGGCCGTGCGCAGCTGCAACGCCTCGGTGTGGCGCAGGGCAATCTGCTTGTGCTGCTCGCCAGCGGTGCGGGCGGCAAGCTCGGCCGCTTTCAGCTTCTCTTTGAGCCGCTCGCTCATCTCAGAGGCCTTGCCCAGCAGATCTTGTGCATCCTGATAGGCAAAGTGCGGCAGACGGGCCACCAGCTGATCGAGGGCGTAGCAACGGCGCTTCTGCTCGGCCAGCAGATCGCTCACCTCATCGTAAGCAGCCTGCAGCACCGCAAGATCCTGCGGATCCTGACGCAGTACCTGCACCATGGTTTCCAGTTTTTCCAGCGACTTGCCGTGTTTGGCGATAAAGGCTTCGGCCTGTTTTAGCGCTTCCACATCGGCGTGAACCGCCTCGAGGCGGGCCGCCAAATCAGTCTCGGCAAACAGGTGGGCAAAGGGCAGCATGCCCTGCACCAGCTGGATATGGCGAGTCAGCTGGGCGCCGGCCGCTTTGGCCTCGGCCAACTGCTTGTCGCACTCACCGATGGCACCTTGCAGCGCGCGCAGTTCGGCTTGCTTGGCCTGAACTTCGGCTTCGGGGTCGGGACGGAAGGCGATATCCAGATGCTGACCGATAAAGTCGCGGAAGTGACCGTAGAGACGGTGGTACTTCTGCTGCTCGAAGGCGGCCTTGGCGTAACCCTCGATGAGCCCTTCACGCTCAAGGTCGAGCTGCTCGATCCGTTTTTCCCGGGCGGCGCGACCAAACAGCGGCAGCTCGGGGTAGCGGGAGAAGCGCACCTGACGCTTGCTGGTGCGCACCAGCACGGCGTCTCCCAGCTCGTCAGCTTCTACCAAATCCTCGTCAAAGGAGTCGGGGTTGCCCTGAATCAGGTAGATATCTTCCGGGCAATCTTCCAGCTTTTTCAGCCGCTCGATGGCACCCTCAAGGTCGAGCACCACCAGAGCGCTGCGAGCCGGGCCGTAGAGCGCCGAGTAGTAAGGGGCATCGTCAATGGAGATGTCGTCGTAGACATCGGAGAGCAGCACCCCCCCCACCTGCTCGGCGATGCGGGCAAGACGGGGATCGGCCTCGCCTGCCCCCAGCTGCAGGTTGCGAATTTGCAGCTCCAGCGCCTGTTTCTGCGCCGCAATGCGGTTGCTCTCCTGTTCGAACTCGCGCTCCTTGTCGAGCACGGTCTGCATACCGGCCGAAAGCTCTTCGGCGGTAGTCAGCGGCAGACCGCTCTGCTCGCGCAGCTGCTCGAGCTTCTCGAACGATTTCAGCCAGCGCGGCGCCAGCTTGGTGAGATCGCTGATATCGCGCCCCAGCTGGGTGCCCTGATGCTCGAGGCCGGCGCGGCGCTGGTTCACCTCCGCCTGCTCCTCGGAGAGATCCTCCTGACGGGTGCGCTGGGCTTCGAGGAAGATCTCCAGCTCATCGCTACTGGCAATCAGCTGGCCGGAGGCCTGCTGCAGCTCGTCACGCAGCTTGAAGAGACTCTTCTGGCTTTCGCTCTCTTTCTCGAGGCGAGCCAGCGCGGCGCGCAGCCCCTGCCCCTGGGCAATGCGGGCCTTGTCTTCGATGTGACGCTTGAGCAGCGCCTGCGCAGTGGGCCAGGCGGCCTCGCGCACTGTCTCGGGGGCGATGCTCAAAAGCAGTGCCAGTGCCGCTTCGTGCTCGGCCACTGCCGCCTTGGCCAGCGCCAATTGCTGTTCTGCCCCCAGCACCCGGCTGGTGAGGCTCTGCTCAGCTGCGCGGAACTGGTGCAGGGTGTCGCTCGCCTGTTCGGCGGTCAGCCCCGGCAGCTCGCACTGCTCGCGGGCAGCCTCCAGCGCCTGCACCGCCTGACGGTACTGGATGGCGCGGGTCTGCTGGATATCGAGCGCCTGCTGGTAGTCGGCCAGCTGGGTCTTGAGGCTGTCGACTTCTGCCTGTGCCAGCTCCTTGCGCTCTTCCACTTCCAGCAGCTGGCCGTGGATCTCCTCCACCACCGCTTGCTGCTGTTCGAGTTTGTCAGAGAGATCCGCCAGATCGGCGCGGTACATCTCGATCTTCTTCTGCAAGCTGACTGCGGCCATCACCTTGGCCAGATGCTCGGAGGCAGACTCCAGCTCGTCGGTCAGCAATTTTTCGCGGTTGGTGAGCTGCTCCACTTCATCGGCCAGATAGATGGCGCGCTGTTTCTCTTCGGCCAGAATGCGGCGCTTGTCGGCCAGCTCCTGACGCGCCTTGAGGGCCAGCTCGGAGAGGCGGCTCTTCTCGGCAGCGTTGCGCACATAGTCGGCAGCCACATAGTGGGTGGTCTCGGTGATCAGGTTCTTGAACAGATCCCGCTGACCCTGGGTCTCCTTGATCGCTTCCAGCGTGCGGCGGTTTTCGTAGATGGCCGCCTCCATGTCTGCAAACGCCTTGCGCACCCCGGAGTTTTCCGGCAGCAGGTATTCGCGCAGGGAACGGCTGATGGACGAGGAGATGCCGCCGTAGAGAGAGGCTTCGATCAGGCGGTAGAACTTGCCGCGATCTTTTTGATCACGCAGCTTCTTCGGGGTGATGCCGAACTCGAACATGAAGTTGTGATAGTCGGTCACCGTATTGAATTTGGCGACTTTCAGCGCCCCCAGCTCGGCGGCCGCTCCTTTCAGGTCGGTAAAGGCACGTACCCGCCCCTTGCCGCCATCAAGCTTCTCCAGCAGCAGATCGGTCGGTGCCAGATTCTCCGGCACATCCACCAGCGCAAACGGGGTGATGTTGACCTTGTTGTCGCGGTTGGCCACCTGCTCGAGGTGCACGCCGACCCAGATCCGCTGTTCGCGGCTGTTCATCACTTCCAGAAGTGAGTAGCAGTGGCCGCGCTGCAGCTTGCCGTAGAGCCCCTTGTCACGGGAGGCACTGCTCGATCCCGCTTCCGTGGTATTGCGGAAGTGAAGCAGTGACTGATCGGGGATGAGCGCTGCGATAAAGGCCGCCATGGTGGTGGACTTGCCCGCGCCGTTGCCGCCGGAAAGGGTAGTGACCAGCTGGTCGAGATCGAAGGTCCGGGCAAAGAAGCCGTTCCAGTTGACCATGGTCAGGGATTTGAACTTGCCTCGCACCGGTTATACCTCCAGATCCAGTTGTTCTTCATCGAGATCCGCCTCGATGTCATCAAAGAGCGAGTCGCTGCTCGGCATTTCGTCGTCGTGGAAGATGGCTTCACCCTCCTGGATCATCCGCAGCTGAACGGCACGCGGATCTTCATCGGAGCGCACGTCGGCGGCGAAACGGAACACCGATTCGTTGACCCGGAATTTATCCCCGTTACAAAGAGCCGTGATCATGCCAAGGCGGCGCAGACGGCGCATGGAGGTACGGATCTTTTCGAGCAGCTTCTTCTTGTCGAGATCGGTACCGCCGGAGCGGCTGTTGACCATCCGCAGCAGCTGCTTCTCGTCGGCGAGGCTCAACACCTCTTCTTGCAGCTCGGCCATAGCAAATACCCCTTCCGAGGCGAGACGATCCGGGCTCAGATAGAGGTAGCAGAGCACCTTGCCCACCAGCATATCGAGCTCGGAAAGCACAGTGGTGCCGATGTCAGAGCTCGGGCGCGGACGCAGATAGAAGAAGCCTTCCGGCGCCTTGATCAGCTCCACCTGATAGCGGCCGTAGAAGATCTCCAGCTCGCTGTGATACTCGACCAGCGCCGAATGCTGCTCGAACTCGTCGGCACTGATGTGGCGGCCGGAGCGCAAGGCGGTGTCGATGCGCGGAAACAAGGGGTTGGCAATCGCCTCTGCAAGGCGCAGCGGCAAGGGAAACTCAGAATTGATCAATGACATAGGCCTGAACCTTGGATCCAGCTTGGTTAATGGGTTTCCATGCGGGTTGGCGATGCAGTTCGCGCTCGCCGCTGGCATGGCCCAGGCGCACGGCCTGGTCGATCAGAAGACGCGCCACATCGAAGTGGGCATGAGCCGGGTAGTCCAGCAGGTATTCCCGCAGCACATCGGCCAAGTCCAGCTGCTGACCCTGCTCGGGGTAGCGGGCCAGATAGCGCTCGATCCGCTCGGCCAGCTCCTGGTTGATGTCCACCATCTCGACGTACTCCATCTCGAGGGGCACCTCACCGGTCACCTCCTCGTCATGGATGGCGATGGTTTCGTCGCGCAACTCCAGCAGACGGGGCTCTTCGGCCACCCGCAGCTGCCAGTTGTGCTGCTCGAAATTGCGGATGGACTCGCGCAGCCGCTGGCTGAAGGCGCGGTTCTTGTCCATGTCGATGGCGTTGCGGATAAATTTGTGGACGTGCCTGTCGTAGCGGGACCAGAGCTCGATGCACTGCTGACCCCAGCTGGTGATGACGTCAAGACGACCTTGCAACGCGTGAGTCAGCTCCTCGACGTGGAACAGATCGTCGCGCCCCTGCGCTGCTTCCTGAATATTGAGCAGCCCCGCCTGCAAGCGGTGGCCGGCAGCATCCAGGGTATCTTGCAGCTCGCGCAGGGTCTGGCCAGTCTCGTGCAGCAGCTTTTCGCAGCTGTGAATGGCATCGACCCAGTTCTGGGTCAGCAGGGCCGCGATTTCGCTTTTGACCTGATTCTGCTGCTCATCCATGGCGCGCTGGGTGAGATCGATGCGCCCCAGGGTCTCTTCCAGCGAGAAGGTGAGGCGCGGCAGCACCTCGGCATCCCACTGCTCACGGGTGTTGGTTTCCAGCGCCGCCTTGCGGGCGGTGTCGAGCTCGGCAGCCAGGTGTTCGAGCAGAATGGAGAGCTTGATGGAGTCAACCTGACGCTGATCCATAAAGAAGTCGACGATGCTCACACCCAGGCGTGACAGGCGGTAGAGGCTCTCCCCCGCCACCATGTCGGTGTTGAAGCGCGACAGCAGCTGCTGGCGAATGAGATCGTTGATGGCGTTGTTGGCGCGACCGGTAAGGGTCTCGTCCATCTGGCCGAAAGCGCTGCTGACATAGCCAAAGGCGTCGTGCAGCGCCGCTTCCGACAAGTCCGACTCATCTTCGGACAGGGTCTTGATTGCAATCAGAAAGGCCAGCCGGTCGGTTGGCAGGCTCAACGCCAACCCCTCCTGTCTGACCCACCCTACTAGCTCCGGTAAAGAACGCTCTGGCAGGGTACGGGATGTACTCATCATGATGTTGTCATCTCGTTGTTGTATTGGGCGCAAAATCGTGCGCGCGGCTACATCCGGTAGCATCGAAAACATGGTTCACATCGAAGTGAACCGCGAGCAATCAACTGGCCGGCTTCTGGGCCATCACATGGATATAGCGACCGAGGGCGACAAAAGGCTCCTGACGGCAATATTGCTGCTCCATGGCCAGCAGATCGTCGAACTTCTCCACCTGATCCTGCTTGTGACGCATATAGTCGTGGATCACCCGCACCCCGGTCTTGCCGATGATGCGCAGCCCCCCGCGACCAATCCAGTCATAGACCTGCTCCGGCAACTGGGGGTTGGTGGGCGTAAGCGCAGTCTGCCGCTTCTTGCGAAGACCAAGGCGCACATAGTCAAAATTGCCCACCACCAAGCTCTGGAACAGCAAACCATGACGGTTGTAGAAAAGCAGCGACAGTATGCCCCCGGCATTGACGAAAGGGAACAGACCCAGCAAGGTCTGGCGCGGCTCGGCGAGCCACTCCAGCACCGCATGGCAGAGCACCAGATCAAAGGTACCGGTCACGTGTTGCTTCAGATCCTGAATGGGGCATTGGATGAGACGAATTTTGTCTTCCAGCCCCTTCTCGGCGATCTGGCTGCGGGCCAGTTCCAGCATTTCGGCTGACAGATCGCACAGCTCCACCTGATGGCCCATGGCCGCCAGCTTCTGGGCGAAATAGCCAAAACCGCCTCCCGCATCGAGGATGCGCAGCGGTCGGTTGCCAAGGCGGGCCAGGCAGGCTTCGATGTCGCTCCAGACAATGGTGGTGCGGATGCGCCCCTTGGTGGAGTCGTAAATGTTGCGGGCGAACTTGTCGGCGCGCCCGTCAAAACTCTGATCGTGCTTCAAGGAGAAACTCAACATTAGCGCCACAGGATTGTGGCCATCCCAAAAAAGAGAGGTATTCTGTCACATCCCGAATTTGCTGAAAACTCAAGGAAGTGTCTGCCGTGTTTGTGCTCAAAAAGTGGCTGGGTCAACTGTTGATGCCGCTCCCCTTTTCCCTCTCCCTGCTGCTGATCGCCCTGCTGCTGCTCTGGTTCACCCGTTTTCAGAAAACCGGCAAACTGCTGGCGACTCTCTCGCTGCTGCTGGTTGCCCTGCTGGGAATGCGGCCGGTGAGCTACGAACTGGCCCGCGGGCTGGAGCAAACCTTCCCGCCGTTCGAGGTGAGCCAGCATCCCAAAATCGACGCCATCGTGGTACTCGGCAATGGTCATGTCAGCGACCCGGCGGTACCGATGCGCAGTTGGCAGAACAATATCTCGCTGGCACGAACTCTCGAAGGGGTGCGCCTAGCCCAGGCCTATCCCGAAGCCGAACTGGTTTTCTCCGGCTATGTATCGGGGGATCCCCTCTCCAATGCCGAGGTCAATGCCCGGATGGCCGAGAGCCTCGGCATTCCCCGTTCGCGGATGACGTTGTTTGAAAACAACAAAGACACTCATGATGAAGCGGTCAGTATCAGCCGCCATCTGAAAGGAAAAGAGGTGGCGCTGGTCAGTTCGGCCACTCATTTGCCACGTGCCATGGCCCTCTATCAGGGTCAGGGACTCAATGCCGTGCCGGCCCCCACCGATTACACCGCCAAGCAGAGCCAGGTACCCCAGCCGCTCTACAGTTATTTACCCAAAGGACGTTATCTGATGTATTCCGAAGCTGCCATCCACGAATGGATTGGGGTATGGTGGGCTCGCTTGCGGGGGCAGGTTAACGAATGAGCGATCAAGCGTTTCATTCCTGATTTGGATCAGGAAAGCGAAAAAAAATTACGTCATTTGCCGCCGGGTCAGCTATCTTGGGCTCGGTTCAATTCATATAATGTCGCGCAATCAAATGCCTAGGAGATATACAAGATGAGACAGCACCTGGTAATGGGTAACTGGAAACTGAACGGCACCAAGGCTTCTGTAGAAGCTCTGATCAAAGGACTGACCCCGGCTGCTGCCGCTCATCCTTCTGTACAAGTCGCCGTCTGCCCGCCGGTTATCTTTTTGGGTCTGGTTGAGCAACTGACCGCTGGCAGCAAGATTGCCTACGGTGCCCAGAACGCTGACGTTCACGAGTCTGGTGCCTTCACCGGCGAAAACGCCCCCTCCATGCTGAAAGCCTTTGGTTGCACCTACTCTCTGGTCGGCCACAGCGAGCGTCGTACCCTGCACGCAGAGAGTGACGACGTGGTTGCTGCCAAGTACGAAGCGATACAGAAAGGCGGCCTGATCCCGGTTCTGTGCATCGGTGAAACTCTGGAGCAGTTCGAAGCCGGCGTGACCAAGAACGTGGTTGAGACCCAGCTGAAAGCCGTTATCGACCGTTGCGGCATCGCCTCCTTCAACAACGCCGTTATCGCTTACGAGCCGGTATGGGCCATCGGTACTGGCAAGACTGCCACTCCGGAGATCGCTCAGTCCGTTCACGCTCACATCCGTCAGTACCTGGCCGGTTTTGATGCCGCCGTTGCTGCCAAAGTACAGATCCTGTACGGCGGTTCCGTCACTGGCGCCACTGCAGCCGACCTGTTCGGTCAGCCGGACATCGACGGTGGCCTGGTCGGTGGTGCGTCCCTGAAAGTGGACGACTTCTCCCAGATCATCGCTGGCGCTGCCAAGTAATCGTTGATTACGGCAAAGAGAGGGGCTCGTCCCCTCTCTTGTATCGCTTTTCCTATGGTGGCCCCCGCATCCCATATGAAAGCCGATATAGTAAAAGTGGCTTGTCTATTTAAACATTCGTATTTGACAACTCAGATCCAGAGGCACTCATGACCAAACAAATCAAACGTATTGGTGTTTTGACCAGTGGTGGCGACGCACCGGGTATGAACGCAGCCATTCGCGCCGTGGTTCGCGCCGGTTTGCATCATGGCCTGGAAGTTTACGGTATTTATGATGGCTACCTCGGTCTGCACCAGGATCGCATCGTCAAGCTAGAGCGTCACAGCGTCTCCGACGTGGTGAACCGTGGTGGTACTTTCCTCGGCTCCGCCCGTTTCCCTGCCTTCAAAGACCCCGCAGTGCGCGCCGAAGCGATCGAAAACCTGAAAAAACACGGTATCGATGCGCTGGTCGTCATCGGTGGTGACGGCTCCTACATGGGTGCCAAGAAGCTGACCGAAGAAGGTTTCCCCTGCATCGGCCTGCCGGGCACCATCGACAACGACATCGCCGGTACCGACTTCACCATCGGCTTTGATACCGCCCTGAACGTGGTTGTTGACGCCATCGACCGTCTGCGCGACACCTGCAGCTCCCATCACCGTATCTCCGTGGTCGAGATCATGGGCCGCCACTGTGGCGACCTGGCCATGTCTGCCGCCGTTGCCGGTGGTGCCGAATATGTGATCGTGCCGGAAGTAGCCTTCGACAAAGAGAAGCTGCTCAAGCAGATCAAGGAAGGCGAAGCCAAGGGCAAGAAGCACGCCATCATCACCATCTGCGAGCACGTTACCGACGTGAACGCCCTAGCGAAAGACATCGAAGCCCTGACCGGTCGTGAAACCCGCGCCACCATCCTGGGTCATATCCAGCGTGGCGGAGCCCCGACTGCTCGTGACCGCATCATGTCCAGCCGTATGGGTGCTTACGCCGTTGAGCAGCTGCTGGCTGGTCACGGTGGTCGCTGCGTCGGTATCCAGCGCAACGAGCTGGTACACCACGACATCATCGACTGCATCGAGAACATGAAGCGTCCGTTCGATCAGGAGCTTTACAACCTCTCCACCACCCTGTTCTAAGCCTCGCGGCTTTTTACCGGCTGTTGATGACAAAAACCCTCCATCGGAGGGTTTTTTAATATCTTACAAAAACGGGGGCATCGACACGCTGTGTGGCCCTCACCATACGGGTTGCCTGATTCCAACCCTTGCGCCATCTGACTGATCACTAGCCTTCCTCTCCTCACAGCAACCGGCTTCAGCCTACGAACAGAGTTCCGGTATTGTCGTGGATGTTTTATCACTGCGAACCGGATTACGTTGACCTGTGTTCTGTCGACCCTGAAACGAGCTTGTTCGGCCTCCTCGTCATACGCCGCTTTTTATGTCTCAATCTTGCAGAAGGGATTCAGATATCTCACCCAACCATGCTCCGGCGCAGCTCTCGTATTGCACTCACATGACTCACGCAGATGTACCGCCCACGCAAATCGCTGCTCGCACCCAGCCCAGCCAGAGGATACGCCTCTGGCCTATTGCGCACCTCACTCTTGCTGCGGCCATGTCTATACCGAGACCGACGGGAAAATTGGCGGTGATAAAACAGCCAGCTGCTACTCTGTATCCCCCCGATGCACCGCTCTCCTCCCTATGAACCCAGTATATTGCTGTAAAAATGCGGAGACTCCGGACTGATAAAGTGATGGTAAGACAAGGGCTGGCAACCAGATTGTCTCCATAGACTTCTTTTGGATGAGCTATCTACGTCAGGAATCGTCAAACTATGGCCTTACACACTTTTTATGGCCTCAATGGCACTGTTGCAAGGGTGAAAACTTATAAAACGCCACTAAAGCTCCATACAAGACCCACCACCAAGCCAACCAGCATCTCAACAACCAATTGAATTTAAATGAAATAATCATAAAAACAGAATCTTGAATGCCTACCATGCCAGAGCAGGTGATAAAATCAGCTCAATATGACAAAAACAGCCATTTCAACCAACCCAAAACATAAAATGGCTATTTTATCAATTTACACCTTGTTTTACCCCCTTGTTATGGTATCTTGACTACATCAACCAACAACTTAGGGAGAGAAAAATGAAAGAGTTTGTCGTTACTGCCGTTTTCACGGTGTTTTTCACCCTGGTTGCTGTCTCTCTGCCCTCACTGTCACAGTTCTGAGCCGGATAGAGAGGCATCAATCCGGACCGACCCTCTTTGCCATGTCTGTTTAATCACCACCAACTGGCGCTTTTCAGTAATAATGCCGAGATGGTCAACATAGATATGATTTCATCACGTTGACGCTGTTTCTTTCGCCACAAGGGTGTAACCAGGATGGTTTAACCATATGGCTTGATGGAGTAGAACCAGCAGCAAATCATATCCGAGGGGAGCGAGGCTCCCCTTTTTGTTACCCGCCGTTTGACAATCCCCTACCCCGGCATCTACAACAGGCCGGTTAACGCCATACGGCCCATGCCCACAACTGATGTTTTCCCCTCCTGTGCTATCCATTCAACACAGCTAAATCCGTCAGCAATCTCTTGTGCACACCTTTGCTCTGATGCTTGTCCGGCAGATATAAAAAGCCCCCGCCATCATGGCAGGGGCTCGCGTTACGCAGTGTCAGCTCAGGGCTGTTATATCTCAGTCCAGCTCAAAGCAATTATGCCTTGTTCCAGCGCTCTGGGTCATATTCCGGGCTAAAGCGGTCAACAATGACAGCACAGGCCGCATCGCCGGTGATATTGAGGGAGGTGCGGATCATGTCGAACAGACGATCCAGCGCGAACAGCAGCGGCAACCCTTCAATGGGGATCCCGGCCGCCAGCAGCACGGCAACCACCAGGAAGCTTGGGCCCGGCACACCGGCCTGACCGATCGCCCCCAGAGTGGAGGTCACAATGATGGCCGCCCAGGCGCCGACGCTCAGATCGATGTTGTAAACCTGCGCGAAGAAGATGGCGACCAGGCCGTAATAGATGGCGTTGCCACTCATGTTGATAGTGGCACCCAGCGGCAACACGAAGGAGGCGGTCGCGTTGGTCACTTTCAGATCATGCTCGCAGGTCTCCATATTGACCGGCAGGGTCGCCATGGAAGAGGCGGTGGAGAAGGCCACGATCTGCGGCTTCTTCATGGCAGAGAGGTACTTCATCACCGGCGTGTTGGAGAACATCATCACCAGCAGCGGATAAACCACGAAGCCGAAGATGAGGATGGCAGCCACATAGACCACGAATAGCTTGAGTACCAGGGTCAGCACATCGAAGCCATAGGTACCGATGGCTTCCGCCATCAGACCGAACACCCCGAGCGGCGCGATGATCATCACCTTGTTGATCATCCAGACGAAGGCATCCACCAGGGTATTGAGCCCATCGACCAGTGGCTTGGCCCGCTCGCGCGGCTGTTTGGCCAGCGCAATGCCGAGGAACATGCAGAACACCAGGATCTGCAGGATGTTCGCTTCGTTGAGGGAGTTGAAGACGTTGGTGGGGATCATGCCAAGCAAGGTGGCGACTGCATCCGGCAACGCCCCTTTATCGGCATAGTCACCGCCAAACATGGAAGCGACGGAAGCGAAATCGACCCCGACACCCGGTTTGAAGATCTGCCCCATCACCAGTGCCAGCAACACGGCCAACGCTGAGGTCACGAGGAAGAAGGCCAGCGTAGCCGCACCGATCTTGCCCGCAGCGGGGCTGGCGCCCAGATTGGCGGCGCCGGAGAGGATGGCTACCGCCACCAGCGGGATCACCAGCATCTTGATCAGCTGGATAAACAGGGTACCGAGCGGTGCAAACACGATGGCTTGTTCACCCATGAACGCGCCGACCACTGCGCCCAGTACCATGGCGACCACAACCTGGAAGCCGATATTTTTTATGAGTCCTTTAGTTAACACAATATGTTCCTTTATGTAGCAAAATTCACACTTTTCCCAGTGCAATTAACCAAACAGGGGAATGAGCGGCTGCCCATTCCCCTGTTTGCGCGTGTTATCTCACATTTAATTGCTGTTTTAAATCAGCAAATCATTAACCTTGGCTATTAATAAGTTTGCGAAAAAGTGAAGATTCAAAGCGGCCTCGGCGATTTTTACCTCATCCCCCATGACAACTGGCAAAAGATTGTGCTAGTTTGGCTGCACAAACGTACACACAGGGATGTAAAGATGCTGAAAGTTAAAGAGTATTTCGACGGAAATGTAAAATCCATCGGTTTCGAACAAAAAGGCGAGAAATCAACCGTCGGGGTGATGAACGCCGGTGACTACCTGTTCAACACTGCCGCCCCCGAACGGATGACAGTGATCAAGGGCGCCCTCACCATCCAGCTGGCTGATGAAGATGAGTGGCACACCTACAGCCAGGGTGAATCCTTCCTGGTGGCCGGTCACTCCTCCTTCAAACTGGAAGTGACAACTCCCACTGCCTATCTGTGCGAATTTCTCGACTGATCAGGCCGGTTGAAGGGGAGCACCCCCTTCAACCTTATTGGCCCCCCCAGCCCCATTATCTGTGTCCATGTCACAGCACCGCACATCCCCGCTTTTCATCCATGGCAAAAATCCTAGAATAAACAGACATAAACCATCACCGGAGTGGTGTCATGATCAGTGTGTTTGACCTTTTCTCTATCGGTATCGGCCCCTCCTCTTCCCATACAGTCGGTCCTATGCGCGCCTCTTATGCTTTTGTGCAGCAGCTCAAGCTCCATGGCCATCTGCCTCATACTGCGCGAGTCGAAGTGGAGTGTTACGGCTCGCTGGGACAGACCGGCAAGGGACACGGTACCGGCAAGGCGATCATTCTGGGGCTGTCGGGCTTTGAACCGGAATCTGTCGATATCGATGCCATCCCCGCCATTCTGGCACACGTGGAAAAGGAGCAGAGCCTACAGTTGGCTGGCGAACAGCCAAGCTATTTTCCCCGCATCGGTGCCATCATCTTCAACCGCCGCAAAACCCTGCCGGCCCACACCAACGGCATGACTCTGCGGGCCTTTGATAAAGAGGAAAACCTGCGCTTCAGCCAGACCTACTACTCCATCGGGGGCGGCTTCATCATTGAAGAGAGCCACTTTGCTACCGCCAAGGAGGAGGCCGCCAAGTCCGATGCCGAACACCCTGTCCCCTATCCGTTCGACAGCGGCGCCCAACTGCTGGCCCACTGTCAGGAGAGCGGCCTCTCCATCTCGGGGCTGATCCTGGCCAATGAGCGGGTCTTTCGCAGCGATGAGCAGATAAAAGCGGGGCTGCGCAAGATCTGGCAGGCGATGCAAGGCTGCGTCGATCGTGGCTGCAAGAGCGAAGGGGTGCTGCCGGGAGGCCTCAAGGTTCGGCGCCGCGCCCCGGGGCTGTTCCGCCAGTTAAGCTGCGAGACCAACTTCAACAAGGATCCGCTGATGGTGATGGAGTGGGTCGATCTCTTTGCGCTGGCGGTCAATGAAGAGAACGCCGCCGGTGGCCGGGTGGTCACCGCCCCCACCAATGGCGCTGCGGGCATCATCCCCGCCGTGCTGCACTACTACGATCGCTTCGTCCACAAGGTGGATGACGAGACGCTGATCCGCTACTTCCTCACCGCGGCTGCCATCGGCATCTTATATAAGAAGAATGCCTCCCTGTCGGGAGCGGAAGTGGGCTGTCAGGGTGAGGTTGGCGTGGCCTGCTCCATGGCGGCCGGCGCGCTGACCGAACTCTTGGGTGGCAGCCCGGCCATGGTGGAAAACGCCGCCGAGATCGGCATGGAGCACAACCTCGGGCTCACCTGCGATCCTATTGGCGGGCTGGTACAGGTGCCCTGCATCGAGCGCAACGCCATGGGCGCAGTGAAAGCGATCAATGCAGCTCGTCTCGCCCTGCGCGGCACCGGCGAGCACAAGGTGTCGCTGGACAAGGTGATCAAGACCATGTGGGAGACCGGCAACGACATGAAGACCAAATACAAGGAGACGGCCCGTGGTGGCCTCGCCGTTAACATTACCGAATGTTAAAAAACGGAAAGTGAATCCATTTGGTTCCGAAATGCCCGGCATCGCCGGGTATTTTTATGGGCAAACGCTTAACAAAATGGATAAGCACAAAAATAAATTTTATACTCGCGCCTCAGATTCAACAAAAATAGATCTATTTCAACTTTTTTTAGGTCTGGAGCCGTTACACTACGGTTATCTGGTTCTGTGACCTGCGCTGACAAGCGCGTTCCATGGATCTCCCAAATTTCTGTGAGTGGGCATGCCGCCCCCTTCTACCCTGAGGTAATAGTGACATGATCAGCGTTTTTGATATCTTCAAAATCGGTGTAGGCCCCTCTTCTTCCCACACTGTTGGCCCGATGAAAGCGGCCAAGCAGTTTGTTGACGAGCTGCGCGCGGGCGGCAAGATCCGCGATGTAACCCGGATCAATGTCGATGTCTACGGCTCCCTCTCCTGGACTGGCAAAGGCCACCATACCGACACTGCCATCATCATGGGCCTGGCTGGCAACCTGCCGGAAAATGTCGATATCGATGCCATCCCCGAGTTTATCTCCCGTGTTGAGCAGACCGAGCGCCTGCCGATCGGCCTGCACTGCCACACCGTCAGCTTCCCGCGCGACGCCATGGTATTCCACGACGAAGCCCTGCCGCTGCACGAAAACGGCATGAAGCTGACTGCCCTGATCGAAGATGAAGTGGTCTACAGCAAGACCTATTACTCCATCGGTGGTGGCTTTATCGTTGACGAAGAGAACTTCGGCAAGGCTGACAGCGGCGACATGTCCGTACGCTATCCGTTCAAGAGCGCCGCTGAGCTGGTTGCCCATTGCAGCCAGACCGGTCTCTCCATCTCTGCCCTGATGATGGAAAACGAGAAGTGCTTCAACACTCCGGAAGAGATCTACAAGAAGTTCGGCAAGATCTGGAACACCATGCGCGAAGGTATCGAGCGCGGCTGCCGTACCGAAGGCGTGCTCTCCGGCCCGCTGCGCGTACCCCGTCGTGCCGCGCCGCTCTATCGTCAGCTCAACACCAACGAGAACCTCTCGAGCGATCCGATGAACATCGTTGACTGGGTCAACATGTTCGCTCTGGCCGTGAGTGAAGAGAACGCTGCCGGTGGCCGCGTGGTCACTGCCCCGACCAACGGCGCTGCCGGTATCATCCCGGCCGTACTGGCTTACTACGACAAGTTCATCCAGCCGGTTGGCCGCGACGAGTACACCCGCTTCTATCTGGCTGCCGGTGCCGTCGGCATCCTCTACAAAATGAACGCCTCCATCTCCGGCGCCGAAGTGGGCTGTCAGGGTGAAGTGGGTGTCTCCTGCTCCATGGCTGCTGCCGGTCTAACCGAGCTGATGGGCGGTAGCCCGGAGCACGTTTGCGAAGCCGCCGAGATCGGTATGGAACACAACCTGGGTCTGACCTGTGATCCGGTTGCCGGTCAGGTACAGGTGCCTTGCATCGAGCGTAACGCCATCGCCGCCATGAAGGCAGTCAACGCCTCCCGTATGGCCCTGCGTCGTACCTCCAAGCCGCGCGTCTCCCTGGACAAGGTGATCGAGACCATGTACATCACCGGCAAGGACATGGACTCCAAGTACCGTGAAACCTCCCGTGGCGGTCTGGCCATCAAGGTGATGCAGGTTGCCTGCGAATAAATAAGGGTTGCGACCCTCATCTGAACTAAGGCGGGATATCCCGCCTTTTTTATTGCCCGAATGGGATGCCGGGCACTTATACCGGCATACCGACCATTTCACTGTAGGGCGTCGCTGATATACCCTGCTACGCCACCGCAATGCGGATTGCCTTGTCTGCATACCTCTCTAATTACATACCTTGATTAACTCTTCTCAATGCATTGAGAGGGACATTACGCCCCTACATGAAACCTGTACCTGCTATCTTGCCCCGGTCACAATTTCACAACTAATCGATATCGAGATGGCCCCTCAGCTCAATATCCCCCCTTTGGTCATACCCTTGTTTGGCAAGACGCGGTTACCGCTCACCCTGCGGATTATCACGCCGCCACATTGATTGCCTCCTATGTGGTACTTTCGTGATCAGGGCAAACAATCAAGCACACAAACAGAGGGTTAGCTCATCATTTTAGCCACAGCGCATCGCACAAACTGGTTTTAGCACAGTTATCACCGCCCTCTTTACGCCCTATTTGATGTAAAACGCATCGGGCAGTGGAGGCCAAAAAGCGCCCAAGGAAGAGGCTGAAAATAATCGATGAATGAGCCAATAGTCGTTGAAATGGAGGATATGAGTACGCGCTACTCGCTATTTTTGTGAGCGCCAGCAAAGGTTGAGGATATGGTGTTGGGAGCAGATTGACTTTCTATTTAAACAGCGAAAAGTGAATATCACCAAAGGGAGGGTTTAATTTGGCCAGATCCTGTCACGGGATTATCGCAAGCTACCTCTTCGGGGCCGAAATGCGTCATGCAGAGTCACAAAGAATTAGCCCCGCTTGGCAGAACGCACAACGGGGCTGGATATTCAGGCTGGTTTTTTCAGGCTGGCCTTGTGTTGCTCCAGCAAATTCTCGGGGGGCGGCGGCACCTGCAGGTAGAAGCCCTGAGTCGTCAGCGCCTCCATTACCTTGCCAACATCGGCCATTCCCAAGGGCTTAGCGGGGTCCAGTTTGGTCATCAATACCAGTTCTGGGCGGCCAAACACCCCCATCAAGGGCGCGGGGACGCGGGAAAAATCCTCTCTTCTCTCAACAAAAAGGTAGGTCTCGGCTTTTTTGCGACTTTTATAGACTGCACACAACATGGAAATTGATATAATCCGACGAGTTTATTGCCTCTGATGGGGGCAAACTATAACATCAGGAATTGAATAACAATAACGGATTAGCATCTCTGCCTCGGGGAAGATTCATGGTTGAGCGCGATAACGAATTGAAAGGGACCACCTTCACTATTTCTGTGTTGCATATCAGCGATGGCGAGCCTGAGCGGATACGTCAGTTGTTGGCCGAAAAAGTGGCCCAGGCACCCTACTTTTTTAATTGTGCGCCGCTGGTGATCAATGTTTCCCGACTGGAACATATTCCCGATTTCGAACAGCTCAAGGAGCTGGTGGAGTCCGAAGAGTTTGTGCTGGTTGGCATCACGGGGGCGCGCAGTGAAGAGATGAAGACGGCCGCCAAGGCGGTGGGACTGGCAGTGATGGCCTCGGGCAAGAGTCGCAAGAGCGAACCGGAACCCGAGCCTGCCCCCGCGCCAGCCGCCCCTGAGGTGGTTCCCGAGCCCGAACCCGCCCCCTTGATCCCGAGCAAGGTACATGTGGGACCGGTTCGTTCCGGCCAGCAGATTTATGCCGCCGGTACCTCGTTGGTGGTGCTGGGGTCCGTCAGTCCAGGAGCCGAAGTGCTCGCCGACGACAGCATTCATATTTATGGCACCCTGCGTGGCAGAGCCATTGCCGGTGCCCGGGGAAACACCCAGGCCCGGATCTATTGCCAGCAATTACAGGCCGAGCTGCTCTCCATCGCGGGCACATTCCAGCTGAGCGATGCATTGCCGGCAGGCCTGATCCAGCAACCGGTACACGTCCGGCTGGACAATGAACAACTCCGAATAGACCGTATCAAATAGAGTTACAAGGAAGCGAGAATGGCGCGAATCATAGTCGTTACATCGGGTAAAGGTGGCGTTGGCAAGACCACAACCAGTGCGGCCCTGAGCACCGGCTTAGCCCAGCGTGGTCACAAGACAGTGGTCATTGACTTTGACATCGGTCTGAGAAACCTGGATCTCATCATGGGCTGCGAGCGGCGCGTGGTGTATGACTTCGTCAACGTCATCAATGGGGAAGCAAACCTCAATCAGGCGCTGATCAAGGACAAACGCTCGGAAAATCTGTTTATCCTGCCCGCCTCCCAGACCCGGGACAAAGATGCCCTCACCCGTGAGGGGGTCGAGAAGATCCTGGATCAACTGGCGGAGATGAAGTTCGATTACATCGTCTGCGACTCCCCGGCGGGGATCGAGGCGGGCGCACTGATGGCGCTCTATTTTGCCGATGAAGCGATCGTCACCACCAACCCGGAAGTCTCTTCCGTGCGTGACTCCGACCGCATCCTTGGCATCCTGGCCTCCAAGTCTCGCCGCGCCGAGCGTGGCGAAGACCCCATCAAGGAGCACCTGCTGCTGACCCGCTACTGCCCGACCCGCGTCAACCGCGGCGACATGCTGAGCGTGCAGGATGTGCAGGAGATCCTGGCCATCCCGCTGCTCGGGGTGATCCCGGAGTCCCAGGCGGTGCTGCGCGCCTCCAACTCCGGCGAACCGGTCATCCTGGACAAGGAGTCCGATGCCGGTCAGGCCTACGAAGATGCGGTGTCCCGCCTGCTGGGCGATGCCAAGGAATTTCGTTTTCTGGAAGAAGAGAAGAAGGGCTTCTTTAGCCGACTGTTCGGGAGTTAAACATGTCATTATTGGATTATTTTCGTTCCAACAAGAAACAGAACACCGCACAACTGGCCAAAGAGCGGTTGCAGATCATCGTTGCTCACGAGCGTTCATCCAGAGGGGGGCCGGATTACCTGCCCCAGCTCAAGCAGGATATCCTCGATGTGATCCGTAAATACGTCAACATTGATCCGGAGAAGATAACCGTTCAACTGGATCAGAAGAGTGATGAGCTGTCAGTGCTGGAGCTCAACATCACCTTCGCCGATGACAACAAGAAGGGATGAGCTGACGCCCTATGCGTGACCCCTTCCCCCAATGAAACCGGATCCCCTGGCAGGATCCGGTTTTTTATTGGCACAAAAACAGGTCACAGCGGCTCGCCTCATCTCGCCAAGGGGTCTGCCGACCGCTAGAATAGCGCCGCCCCGCAGGCAGTGATCTGCGCTGGCACCTTTTTCTCTTTTCTGGAACAGACCGCTTATGTCTATGAATGACGAAATGCACAGCGTCGAGGAACTGCTCGATACCGCCCTCGAACTCTTTATGGAGCTGGCCTCTGACAACCTGCCGGGGCAGGAGATCGCCCGTTTCAATCAGGAGTTCAACGACCGCGGCCTGCTGGCCGAAACCGACCCGGCCGATGACTGGGAAGCGGACGTGGGTTTTGCGGTGAGCGACACCGACTATGCCGAGATCTGGGTTGGCCTTGGCAATGAAGAACAAGAGTATGAGCATCTGTTTGCCCGCATGCTGCTCTCCCGCCGTGTTGACGAGAAGTTCTGCCACATCGAATGGCTGCCCCAATAATTCCGGATCCCGATGATCCCAGCCACTATCAGTGGGAGTCTAGCCCTGACGCCGTGGCCCCCGTACGCCCATCTGCATCCCTTGGGCGCCGGGTGTTGAGGTGGGCAGGCAAGATCGCGCTGGCCGGGCTGCTCTGCTCGGTCGGCTCGGTCGCCTTGCTGCGCTTTATCGATCCGCCGATGTGGAGCTGGCGTATCGAGCGGGCCCTCTTTCCGCCCGCCAAGATCACCCAGGTGCGCCATCAATGGGTAGATCTGGAGTCCATCTCCAAGGAGCTGCAACTGGCGGTGATCGCCGCCGAGGATCAGCGCTTTGCCGATCACAACGGCTTTGACATGGATGCCATCAACGCGGCCCTCAAGCACAACCAGCACAGCGAACGGGTGCGCGGCGCCAGCACCCTCAGTCAGCAGACCGCCAAGAACCTCTTTATGTGGAGTGATCGCAGCTTCCTGCGCAAGGGGCTGGAGGCCTGGTTTACCCTGCTGATGGAGCTGGGTTGGGACAAGGCCCGTATTCTCGAGGTCTATCTCAATATCGTGGAGTTCGGCCCCGGCATCTATGGCGCCGAAGCCGCTGCCCGCACCTACTTTGGCAAACCGGCCAGCCGCTTGACCCGCTACGAGTCATCCCTGCTGGCTGCTGCCCTGCCCAATCCGTGGCGCTATCGGGTCAAGCCCCCTTCACCCTATGTGCAGAAGCGCTCGGTCTGGATCCGCCGCCAGATGGGACAACTGGGCCAGATCACCCTCAATCGGGTGCATCAGGCCGACTGATCCTCAGGGCTCATCGGGTTTCTCCGGTGGGCCCAGATGGCCGCCCACCGTTTCGCGGTGAAGCGGCAGATAGTGCCACCACCAGGCCTCGCGCCGTCGCTTGATCTGTTGCCGCCGTCCCCGCTGCTTCATCCCCTTACTCCCTGCCAGCTGATCCGCGCCTTAACCATACTCCCCCAACGGCAACTTGGACAGGCCAGCCACGCCCGGCGCACTGGTCTGGCCGCCACAGCCAATAATTGTTACAGTAACGAACCTCGATGTATCTGGAGTGATTTCATGGAACAGCGTACCCCGGATCAGCTGGTCGAATGGGCCTATGATCAGTTTCTTGAGCAGGCCGCCGATATGCTGGCCCCCGAACAAATAGTCGACATCACCCTGGAGTTTGAGCAGCGTGGCGCCGTGGAGGCGACCCTGCCCAATGCCGACTGGTCGACCGAGCTGGGTGAACCGGTCGATATGGAGCGCTGGGTCGAAGTGTGGGTCGGTTTGCTGGATCATCAGGATGAGTTTGAGGTGATCTTCGCCACCTTCCTGCTGCCCCGTCTGCTGACCGAAGATCAAGTGCATGTGCGCTGGCATCGCCAGCAGCAGGCATAAAAAAGGCGCCATCGGCGCCTTTCTTGTTTCTATTTTCACTTAATTCAGTTTTCTGCTAATCCTGCGCCGCGATGGCCTTGGCCAGACAGCGGCGGCACCAGCAAGCGCTGGCCTCCTGCATCGGCAGTACCGGCAACTGGCTGCACCAGCACTGCGCAATGGTCTGACCGGCAGAGACGGCGCAATAGGCCGGTTCGCCACAACCCGGACAGAGGTGAGTACTTTTCGAGCCATTCAGCTCGGCCATCACCGCCAGCTGGGCCTTGCTATCCATCGCCGACCAGTGGCCGATCTCGCTCAGGGTGCGGCCACAACCAAGGCAAAGCCCGTCTTTCGCCTTGCAGAGGCCAACACAGGGGCTCGGCATCTTATTCGCTATCCTGCGCCTGCTCACCTGCTTGTACCTGCGCGGCACCGGCGTCGGTCAGGGTAATGGCGTTATCTTCGATGACAATCTTGCCCTGCTTGTAGAGGCCGCCGATCGCCTTCTTGAAGGTGCCCTTGCTCATGCTGAACAGCTTGTAGATGAGCTCGGGTTCGCTCTTGTCACCCACCGCCAGACTGCCGCCCTGCTTTTTCATCCGGCTCAGAATGCGCTCACCGGCATCATCGACCCGCGCCAGACCCGGCTTTTGCAGGGTCAGATCGAGCTTGCCATCTTCGCGCACCTGCTTGACCCAGGCGGTTTGCGGCCGACCGGTCATCACTCGGCCAAACACTTCGTTCTTGAACAGCATGCCGGGATACTGACCGTTGACGATCACCTTGATACCTAGAGGAGAATGCTCCCCCGGCAGCGCGGTCACTTCGTCACCGACCTTGAAGTTGCTGCCGGCCGGTGTCAGGAAACGCTCGATGCGGCTGGTGCCGACCATGCGTCCTTCGTTATCCAGTTGCAGACGCACCAGATAGACGTGGCCCACCTGCATCGGCTTGTTCTGCTCGCGGCTGGGCACAAACAGATCCTTTTTCATGCCCCAGTCGAGGAAAGCACCAATCTTGTTGGCATTGACCACTTTCAGACCGGCAAATTCGTCCACCATGGCAAACGGCTTGTCGGTGGTGATCACCGGCTCGCAATCGGCATCCAGATAGAGGAAGACCTGCACGCTATCCCCCTCTTTCACCCCTTCCGGCAGTTGACGCTTGGGCAGCAGCAGTTCACCGTACTCATCGGCCGCAAGCCAGGCGCCGCGATCTTCGAGTTCAACAACGGTGAGGGTGTTCATCTTGCCAATCTGTATCATGGTGCTCTCTTTTCTCATTACCCGGATGGGCCAATTGATCATGGCCCCTATGGGCGCGCATGTTACCTCAAGAGCGGTGATCCGGCCTAGTCCCCAAGCCACCACTGGCCGCCATTTCGCCCTTATCTTATCCGCCAATGGTGATTAAATCGCCAAACAGGCGGCCATTTGCTGCAAATAACCCCACTTTTAGGTAGACTTCGCGGCTGTTCAAATCCAGAGGAACTGTCGATGAACCCATCCACTCGTACCCGCCATCTTAATCAATGGATCCAGAGCCACAGCCAGCAAGACATGACCTACCCGGCCCTGCACGGTTTTCTCTGTGCCCGTCTGGTAGGGCCAGAGACCCCTGACTGGCAACGCCCGCTGGCTGGATTGCTGGAACAGGATGCCGAGTTGGATGAAAAAAGCGCAGAAGCCCTCAACCATCTGATCGCCGAGCTGGAAGCCCAGGCCGACGACGCCCAGCTGGCACTGCCGAGCCAATGCCGCCTGCCCAGCGATAACCCGGAGCAGGTGTTCGAGCAGAGCCATCCCCTCGGTCAGTGGTGCTACGGTTTCAGCCAGGGCTTTGCCACCTGGCCCAAGCCGAAGGATTTGAACGACCCGACCACCCAGTACCGCTTCAGTCTGGCCGCCGAGCTGAGCCTGTTTCGCGACAAGCAGATGGCCCAGATGCTCTATAGCGCCGCCGCCAGCGAACTCCCCTTTGTCGAGTTCTGCAAACGACAGCGCCAGAATATGAAAACCGCCCTCAACCAGTTGCTCAACCTCGACCAGTATCAGGCAGCTCCCAGCGCTGATGTCTCCCTCAATGGCGAACAGGCCCAACAGTGGCAGACCTGGTTCGAACTGGCCGACAGCTGCCGCGATCATCAGGCCCGCCTCGGCTGGTTCGAGAAGATCATCGCCGATGCCACTCCGCTCTTTGATGAAGCCTTTTGGCAGCAAATCGCTGGCCACGGCTGGAGTGCCCCCGAACTGCGCCCCCTGCTGGCCGCCAGAGCCGGGCGCGCCGACTGCCTGTTGCGGCTTGGCAAGCTGGGTGAAGCCAAAGCGGAGTATCTGGATCTGCTGACGATCTGCGTGGCCGATGAGCTGGGTTGCCGCTACAACCTCTCCACTCTCTATGCACTGCAAGGGGATTGGCAGGCGCTGGCCGCCCTGCTGGTGCGCTTTGATGAAGCTTCCAGCTGGTTGCTATACAACAAGGCGCTGATGGTCTTTGCCACCGAGGGTGCCGAGGCAGCCAAGCCCCATCTGCTGGTCGCCATCGAGGCCAACCCGCACATTCCTGCCTGCCTGCTGGGTCAGCGCAAGCTGCCCAAACAGGAGCCGCAAAGCTGGCAAGCGGGCAGCCGTGACGAGGCGGCGCTCTACGCCATCCACACTCGCGAGGCTTGGCTCAAGCAGAACGCCCTCATCTGGTTGCGTAAAGGCTGAACAGCGTTGGCTTAAAATCCCGTCGGTCAGACCCGGTTTTTCCTTGAGGGCGTGCGCCACCGCACATTTCATCGCAACCGGGTCAGACAAATCAGCTTGAGTTTCGTATCATCAATGTCAAAGTATCAAAAGAAACTGCATCTGATGCAGCCGTCACAGCAGGGTGTAATATGTCAAAAATCATAGCGTTACTCGCTCACTACCCGCCCTATCAGTTGGTACATGCCGCCGAGATGCTACGGGATACCTTCGAACAGTTTTATGAACAGCGTTACCAGCTGACCGTGCCGCAATGGCGCCTGATGATGGTGCTCGGCCCCAACTACCCCATCAGCCAGAAAGAGCTGGTCGAGGCGAGCGGCATGGACAAGGTGCGCATCTCCCGCGAGATCCGCCGTCTGGTCGAAAAAGGGATCATCTTCACCGAGAGCAGCGAGCAGGACAAACGCATCAGCCTGGTCTCCCTCACCAATGCCGGCCAGGCACTCTTCCTGCAGCTCAAGAGCGAAGCTGGCAGCTGGCAACATACCCTGACCGACTATCTGCCGAGCGAATCCCGCGAGGCGATCCGCCAGCATCTGCACAGCGTCAGCGCCGCCATCGAGCAGCTGCAATCACTGGATCGGGAGAAATAATCATGGATTTGAAAAAGTTCGCCACCATGGATATCAACATGCTGTTGAGCGTCGTCAATATGCAGCTGCGTGATCACTATGACGACCTGGATGATCTCTGCAAGGCGCAGGAGATCGATCAAGCAGCACTGGAAGCGCGGCTCGCCAGCGGCGATTTTCACTACCAGCCGGCGCAGAAACAGTTCAGATAAAGAGAGCTAGCGGGATCGGGATCACAGCGCCAGTGATGGCGCTGGCTCTGCGGTAAAAACCTGATATGGTCTGAAGAGCCCCAACAGGGTGATGCACGGATACATCACCCTGTCACAAGAGGGCATTAAAATCGTTTCAGGTGAGCAAACCAAGGATGACCCCATGATACTGATGACCCGACAGAGCCTGTTGATCACGCTCTGCACCCTGTTGATGATCAGCCTCTTCACGCCCCACTTGCCGCAAAGTACCGAACAGTGGCTAACCACCCTCCTGCTTGGCCTGCTGGTCGCGGTGGCACTGCTGCTGGCGCGCGGTTGTCGCCGCTTTATGATGGAGTAGTGACTCCGCCAGAGCGTCCATACCGACCGCTTGCCGCGATACTCTCTGTAGCAGCAACGCCTGTCACAATCATATCGAGCCAAAAAACAAACGCAGCCTGATGGCTGCGTTCTTGTATCTGGTGGGGCAACCCCTTGAAGAGATAACCCCTGACGGGATAGAGAGCCCTTATAAAAGAGAGCCCTTAGATAGCCAGAGCCTCAAGCTGCGCTTTGGCCGCTTCCATCCCCTTGCTCTGGGCATCCGGGCCCATCCCCATCCCTTCGGCGTAGATGAAATCCACCTCTTTGATACCGATGAAACCGAGCACGGTACGCATGTAGGGAGTGACCAGATCGGTGGCGCTGCCGACGTGCATGCCGCCGCGGGGGCTGATCACCAGCGCACGGGTATTTTCAACCATACCCACCGGACCGGTCTCGGTGTAGCGGAAGGTGACGCCAGCACGAGCCACCAGATCGATCCAGTTTTTCAGCTGGGTCGGGATGTTGAAGTTGTACATGGGGGCCGCAATCACCACCAAGTCGCTCGCTTTCAGTTCGGCGATCAGCTCGTCGGACTGGGCGATCACCGCCAGTTGACGCTCATTGAGGTTATCACCACCACGCAGGCCGGAGGCCAGCTCGCCATCCAGCACCGGCAGGTTGAGGGCCGCCAGATCACGCACGGTGACGGCATCATCTTGATGATCAGCCAGGAAGCCGTCGATCAGGGCGTTGGATTGGGAATATTGACCCAGGATGCTGGATTTGAGTACGAGGATATTGGCCATGGTGAAACTCCATTTGGTTGTCGGTTGAACAGCCTTGCTGTCGATGGAGGTCACTCTAAACATTGTGCTTATTTGCTGATAGCGAAAATAGATGCTCAACTTGTTCAAATTTTTTGATGCAAGGCCACTTCCTCGCCAGCCAACCCTGCGGCCGCGCTTCCACCCTTGGCAGAACAAACGATTGCCGTTATGATCCGCCGCACTTTTTTCCAGCGACCCGGATCCCATGATACCCTCGCGCAGGCACTCTCCTTTGGCCGGTGCAGTCTGGATGATGGTGGCAGGACTCTGCTTCGCCGCCGTCAACAGCCTGAGCCAGTATGTCAGCTTCAAGCTTGGCCTCCCATCGACTCAGGTCGCCTTCCATCAATACCTGATCGCCCTGATCTGCCTGCTGCCCTGGCTGGTTCGTCATGGCTTGCGCCAATCCCTGATGACCAATCAGTTCCGGTTGCACCTGTTGCGGGTATTGCTGGCAGTGATCGGCATCCAGCTCTGGCTCTGGGCACTGGCGTACCCCGTCCCCATCTGGCAGGGGATCGCCCTGCTGATGACCTCACCGCTGTTTGCCACCCTGGGCTCCGCCCTGCTGCTCAAGGAGCAGGTGAGCCGCACCCGCATTCTGGCCACCCTGGCGGGCTTTGCCGGCGCCATGCTGATCCTCGCCCCCTGGACTGACGAGTTCAACTGGGCCTCCCTGCTGCCGGTGGCGGCGGCGCTGTTCTGGGCCGGCTACTCCCTGATGGTGCGCTATCAGGCGGCCAACGAATCATCCCACACCATTGTGGTCTATCTGCTTATCTTTAGTACCCCGTTCAACATCATGCTGGCCCTGCCGGAGTGGCAGTGGCCAAGCGAGAGCCAGTGGCTGCTGGTAGCCGCCTCCGGCGTGCTGACGGCACTGGCCCAAATGTCCATCGCTCGCGCTTACAGCGTGGCAGAGGCCTCCTTCGTGCAGCCTTTCGATTTTGCCAAGCTGCCGATGAACGTGCTGGCGGGCTGGCTGGTATTTGGCTGGGCGCCCCCCGGCCGTCTGTGGCTTGGCGCCGCCATCATCATTGGCGCCATTACCTTGCTGACCCATCTGGAGCAGCGCGCTCACAAACCCGTTTCCTGAGGTACGCCATGCGTGCCTCTTTTTTTGTCCGCTATTCGTGCGATAGCGATCATCAACAATGACCATCGACATCAGGAGAGATCGTATGTTTGGAACCGCAACCCGCCCCGGCGCCACCCGTGCCCTGCTGCTGGGCTCCGGCGAACTTGGCAAAGAGGTCGCCATCGAGTTGCAACGGTTCGGGATCGAAGTGATCGCCGCCGACCGCTATGCCAACGCCCCCGCCATGCAGGTGGCCCACGCAGCCCACGTGCTGGACATGCTCGATGGCAACGCCCTGCGTGCCCTGGTTGCCGAGGTTAAACCCGACCTCATCATCCCCGAGATTGAAGCGATTGCCACTGATACCCTGGCTGCCCTTGAGCAAGAAGGGGTCAAGGTAGTGCCCAACGCCTGCGCTACCCAACTCACCATGAACCGGGAAGGGATCCGCCGCCTCGCCGCCGAGACCCTGGGTCTGCCCACCTCACCCTATCGTTTTGCCCAAAGCAAAGAGGAGTTTGTCGCCGCCGTCGAGGCTATCGGCCTGCCCTGCGTGGTGAAACCTGTGATGAGTTCGTCCGGCAAGGGGCAGAGTGTACTGCGCGATCTCGCCAAGCTGGATGAGAGCTGGACCTACGCCCAGGAGGGTGGCCGCGCCGGTCGTGGCAAGGTGATCGTCGAGGGCTTCGTTCCCTTTGAGTACGAGATCACCCTGATCACGGTACGCGCCGTCGATGGCATTCACTTCTGCGACCCTATCGGCCACCGGCAGGAAGATGGCGACTACCGCGAATCCTGGCAGCCACAGGTGATGAGCGAGCTGGCGCTGGTCCGATCCAAAGAGGTAGCGGCCAAGGTGGTCGAGGCCCTCGGCGGTTACGGCCTGTTCGGGGTCGAACTCTTCATCAAGGGGGATGAGGTGTGGTTCAGCGAAGTCTCCCCCCGCCCCCACGATACCGGCATGGTGACCCTGATCTCGCAGGATCTCTCCGAGTTCGCCCTGCACGTGCGCGCCATTCTGGGGCTGCCGGTCGGCACCATCACCCAGTACGGGCCGAGTGCCTCCGCCGTGGTGTTGCGCGAAGGGCACAGCCAGGACATCCGCTATCAGGGAATTGGTGAGGCATTGGCGCTGGTGCCGGGCGCCCAGCTGCGGCTGTTTGGCAAGCCGGAGATCGCCGGTCGCCGCCGTCTTGGCGTGGCGCTGACCCGCGCAGCGGATTGCCAGGATGCGGTGGAAAAAGCCAAAGCTGTGGCCGCCAAGGTCGAAGTACTGTTCTAAGGGCTTTTTTGCCACAGCAAAACAAACGTTTGCCGATGTGATCGAGCGCAAGGGGCATGGCAATGCCCCTTTTGCATTTCCCCGTCAGGCTTATAATCCCCTCTTCAAATTTGTCAGGAGTACAAGATGTTAGCTGCCGTGATCTTCGATATGGATGGTGTTCTGATCGACTCGGAACCCTTTTGGCAACGGGCCCAAATCGCCGTTTTCTCCGATCTGGGCCACCCCCACACCGTCGAGGATTGTGAGTCGACCATCGGCGTGCGCATAGATCAGCTGGTTGCCCACTGGTATCGCCTGCGCCCGTGGAGCGGCCCGACTCAGGAAGAGGTGGTACAGCGCATTCTGGATCGGGTCAACGCCCTGATCCTCTCCGAAGGTCAGGCCAAAGCCGGTGTGCAGGAGGCGCTCGACCTTATCGAGGCCCGCGGCCTGAAAGTGGGTCTGGCGACCTCCTCACCCTTTGCCATGGTAGAAGCTGTACTCGGCAAACTCGGCATTCGCGATCGCTTTATGGCGGTTCACTCTGCGGAAATCGAGCGTTTCGGCAAACCGCACCCGGATGTCTATATCCACGCCGCCGAGAAACTGGGGGTGGAACCGGTGCACTGCTTGGCCATCGAAGACAGCTTTACCGGTTTGCTGGCGGCCAAGGCGGCCTCCATGACAGCGCTGATCGTGCCGGATCCCGCTTTAGTGGGCGACCCACGCTTGGCCATCGCCAACTACCAGCTCGGCTCGCTGGCCGAACTCAATGCCGACATGTTGGCCAGCTGGGTCAAATAGCGCCTATCGGCGCCTTGCTGCGCTCGCGTTCTCATATCCGCAGGGGGCTCCAGCCCCCTGTTATTGCCAAACAACCGTTGGCAATTCCCCTCTTTTCACCCGTCAATCACAACCGGATTGTGCTTATCGCACACGACCAGTCCAGCCGGTTTCACCTTGCCATCCCTCAGGCTTGATCTCTGTCATAAACGTGCGTTTGCTCGCGGTTAACCCCCTGCAGCCCGACTAGAATCAGGGTAGATAGGCGGCCTCAGGGCCCGAGGAGGTTATCATGATCGAGTACACCAGCAAGCGCATCGTCTGCCCCCACT
Source organism: Aeromonas sp. 600282 (assembly GCF_049175755.1). NCBI lineage: Bacteria > Pseudomonadati > Pseudomonadota > Gammaproteobacteria > Aeromonadales > Aeromonadaceae > Aeromonas > Aeromonas sp. 600282. The sequence goes on from NZ_JAAKVR010000005.1 coordinate 221,483, forward strand.
GCGGCCACCATACCCGGGTCGAGCTGGATGCCAGCCAGGGTGATCAGGAGTTTTACGAAGATTGCATGGCCTGTTGCAATCCGATCCATCTGCGGCTTCACCGCGACGAAGCACGCGACTGTTTGCAGTTGTTTGTGGATGCAGACGACGAGCAACTGTTTTGATTACGAGTCACAAAAGGCCGAGCAGCTGTTTTGCATGCAAGTCGCAAAGAGCTGAGCAGATGTTGTGACTGCGAGCCATAAAAAGTTGAGTGGATTTTTTCACCATGTAAATAACAAGGGCCTGCACACTGCAGGCCCTTGCTTATGAGGGGATTGAAACAGAGCCGTTTCCTTTCAGTTACCCCCGCGTGCCGCCAGCACCCGCTCCACGGTATCGACGATGGCCTGGGTCTGAGGATCGATCTCGATATTGGTCTGCCAGCCAGCCTTGGCCCAACCCAGGTTGGTGCGGGCCAAGGTCTCGGGGATCAGGTGGACGCAGAACTCCCGCTCACGCACCTCGCCGATGGTCAGACTGATGCCGTCAATGCCGATGTACCCCTTGGTCAGCACATATTTCATCAGCTCGGGAGCAAGGCGATACCACACCTGACGGTTGTTGGGTGTGTCGATCACCGAGGTAACCTCTGCCATGCCGATGATATGGCCAGACATGGCATGACCGCCGATCTCGTCGCCAAAGCGGGCAGCCCGCTCCACATTGACCTTGTCCCCCACCTGCAGCTTGCCGAGGTTGGTCAGGCGCAGGGTCTCCTGCATCAAATCGAAGCTGACCAGCTCCCCCTCGACCCGGGTGACGGTCAAACAGCAGCCGTTGTGAGCGACCGAGGCACCGAGGGCCAACCCTTCCCCCCACTCCCGGCTGGGCATGCGGATCACATGGGTACGGAAGTTGGGTTGCTCTTCGATGGCCACCAGTTCGGCGGTCCCCTGCACTATGCCAGTGAACATCTCTCGTCTCCTGCTACTGCAAAAAGGGCAGGTTAACCTCGGGCAGAGGGTGAGACAAGGGTACAGGCTGACAAGCTTGCGCCCGATCGCTATAGTGACGCCGTTCACATCCGGGTAAACAAGGAAAAAGAAATGCAGGTATATCAATGTTGTGAAGCGATCCGTATCGCCTATAACCAGATTGGCTCCGGCGAGCAGGGCTATGTGCCAAACGCCATCGCCGCTACTATCCGCGCCCTCAACGCGGTCGCCGCTGATGAGCGGGTACCCGCCGAGCTGCGCGAGCAGGCTGCCTATGCCGCTGCCAACCTGCTGATCAGCGATCACGAAGACGCCTGATCCTGCCCCTTGGGGTGGCAACTATTTCGTCCTGGCTGAATTTCAGGCTAGAATGCCTCCCCCACCCTTTGCACTTTCGTCCGAAAGTGCAAAGGCTCTTCCCGATTTCCGCTCTTTTTTACTCTTATCTGATCCACTCGGAGGTGTCAGTGCAACGTTATTGGTCCGAGGCGAAGCAGCTCGTCCGTCTAGCCAGCCCCATTCTGGTCGCCCAGGTGGCTCAGGTCGCCATGAACTTCGTCGATACCGTGATGGCGGGTCAGGTGAGTGCGGTCGATCTGGCCGCCGTGTCGGTGGCGTCCAGCTTCTGGCTACCGGTGATCCTGCTGGTGCAGGGGATCATCATGGCGCTCACCCCCATCGTCTCCCAGCTCAATGGCGCCCGTAAACGCGAAGCCATTCGCCCGGCCGTTCATCAGGGTTTCTGGCTGGCACTGATCGTCACCCCGCTGGCGATGATTGCGCTTTATTACAGCCCGCTGGCGTTGCAGTTCATGGATGTGGAGCCTGTGATGGCCGCCAAGACCACTGGTTACCTGCACGCCATCCTGTGGGGCCTGCCCGCCTTCGTGATGTTCCAGGTGCTGCGCAACTTCAGTGAGGGGCTTTCCCACACCATGCCCACCATGGTGATCGGCTTTGTCGGGCTGGCGGTCAATATTCCCGCCAACTACATCTTCATCCACGGTCACTTCGGCATGCCCAAGCTTGGCGGGGTGGGTTGTGGCGTGGCCACGGCAATCGTGCTGTGGGCCATGCTGCTGGCGATGATCCTCTATGTGAAGCTCTCCCGTCACTTCACCGAGATCCGGCTCTTCTCCCAGCTGGCTCGCCCCAACGGCAGCCGGATCTGGCGCTTGTTCCGCTTAGGGTTCCCCATCGCCATGGCGATCTTCTGCGAGGTGACCCTGTTTACCGTGGTGGCCCTGATGCTGGCCCCCTTCGGCGCCGAGACGGTGGCGAGCCACCAGATTGCGCTGAACTTCTCCAGCCTGGTCTTTATGCTGCCCCTCTCCATCGGGGTGGGTGTCACCATCCGGGTCGGTCACAGCATCGGCGAAGGGCAGCCCCATCATGCTCGGGTGGCGGCTCGCACCGGCTTGATGCTGGGGATGGCCATTGCCGCTGCCACTGCCGCCATGACGGTGTTACTGCGCGAGCAGATCGCCTCCATCTATACCGATGATCAGCAGGTGATCGTCCTGGCGGCCATTTTGCTGTTCTTCGCCGCCATCTATCAGATCTCCGACTCGGTACAGGTGGTCGCGGCCGCCGCACTGCGCGGTTACAAGGATACCCAGGCGATTTTCTACGTCACCATCGTCGCCTACTGGGGACTGGGGCTGCCCACCGGCATGATCCTGGGTCTGACCGACTGGCTGGTGCCACGGATGGGGCCGCAGGGTTTCTGGATCGGCTTTATCGTCGGCCTCACCAGTGCGGCCCTGATGCTGGGGGCAAGATTGCGCTACATCTACGGCCGTTTTGCCACTCCGGAGGCCTGCACTACCCTGTCGCGATCTCAGTAACAGGGCTTGGCAAGCGACAACTCGCCTGCAAAATCAACAGGCTGCGCAAGAACTGGGCAAACAGTCTCCTTTGTGCATATGGCCTGTTGACAGCCTTGGGGGGCATGGGTAGTATGCCGACCACGTCAGCAGCGCTGGCGTAGTGAAGTAAGAGAAAGTGGGTTTATAGCTCAGTTGGTTAGAGCACTACCTTGACATGGTAGGGGTCGTTGGTTCGAATCCAATTAAACCCACCACTTTTTCTGAGATGCGTCCTTAGCTCAGCTGGTTAGAGCACCACCTTGACATGGTGGGGGTCGGTGGTTCGAATCCACTAGGACGCACCATTACAGAACACTGATTATGCGTCCTTAGCTCAGCTGGTTAGAGCATCACCTTGACATGGTGGGGGTCGGTGGTTCGAATCCACTAGGACGCACCA